>JAHLLU010000055.1 GCA_020444005.1 archaeon | reverse complement strand
AGGGGCTCAAGTTAGGCGTACCCAAGGAATATTATGGTGAGGGAATAAACTCAGAAGTCGAGAAGACCATCTGGAGTACACTCAAAAAGCTTGAATCAAAGGGTGCAAAACTCGTTGATGTTAGTCTGCCTCACACAAAGTACGCGCTAAGCAGCTACTATATCATCGCAATGGCTGAGGCGTCAACAAACCTATCCAAGTTCAGTGGACTACGTTACGGGTTACAGGAGCCCATTGAAGGCGACTTTAACCAATACTTCAGCAAGATCAGAACCCTTGGCTTTGGAGACGAGAGCAAGCGACGGGTGATGCTTGGTACATTCACAAGGATGGCTGGTTACCGAGACGCTTACTACTTGAAGGCGTTAAAGGTCAGGACCAAGGTTATCGAGGACTTCAAACACGCGTTTGATGTCTTGGCTGCACCAACAATGCCTGTGGTTGCGCCACGGTTTGATGAGATCGAGCAACTTGAGCCTATCCAGCATTATATGATGGATATCTTAACGGTTGCACCTAACCTCGCAGGGATACCCATGGTCTCAGTGCCATGTGGGACATCAGAGGACATGCCCGTTGGGCTTCACTTGATGGCTGATCACCTACAGGAACATACGATGCTTAGGGCAGCGTGGGAGGTAGAAAACCTGTGAAGGCAACCATAGGACTAGAGATACACGTACAGCTAAACACAGAGAGCAAGCTCTTCTGCAGCTGTACTACGGAAATCGATGATCTTGAGCCAAACACAGCGGTATGCCCAATCTGTCTAGGCTATCCCGGTAGCAAACCAAAACTCAACAGGAAAGCCGTTGAACACGGAATAGCAATAGGCATAGCTCTAGAGAGCAGCATCAAGCCTATTATCAGGTTCAGCAGGAAGAACTATTTCTACCCTGATATGGCGAAAAACTATCAGATCACCCAGTACGAGGTACCCTTAGCTGAAGGCGGTTACCTGATGGTTGGAGACCACCGGGTAGGTATCACACGTGTACACATTGAGGAAGACCCAGCTAAACTAGTTCACGTAGGCGGTGGAATCACAAACGCCCGTGAGACCCTTATCGATTATAACAGGGCTGGTGTGCCTTTGGTGGAGATTGTCACCGAGCCTGATATCGAGTCTACTGAGGAGGCGCGTGATTTCCTCAAGAAGCTGAGCCTGATCCTTGAGCATCTGGGAGTCTATGATCCAAGCGGAGAAGGTTCACTACGTGTTGACGCCAACATCAGCATTGATGGAGGCAACCGTGTCGAGGTCAAGAACATCACCGGGTTCAGGAACGTGGAAAAAGCACTCAACTATGAGGTCGTCAGACAACGCAGCGCAGTGAACATGGGGTTACCCATTGTCCGTGAGACTCGTCACTTTGACGCTGAGACAGGTGTAACAAGCACTCTCAGGCTCAAGGAGCAGGAAGAGGACTATGGGTATATCGCTGAGCCGGATTTGACCCAGATACATCTCAGTGAGGAATTGGTTAGTGGACTCAGAGCATCTATGCCTGAGTTGCCTGATCAAAGGATACAGCGTTTGGTTGATCAGTATGGTATAACTCGTTTCCAGAGCGACATCATCGTCAACACTGGACTAAGAATGAGCATCTTCTACGAAAAATCCTGTGAACTCTATCCTGATTCAAAGACTGTAGCTAACTGGCTTGTCACCTACCTGTTGAAGAGCCTCAACTACGAAGGAATGAGCCTCGAAGAAAGCAGCGTCGCACCAGAGACATTCACAGAACTACTCACCATGATGGATGACGGAACCATCAGTGAAAGACTAGCCAAGGAACTCATCAAAGACTACGTGAAGACAGGGAAATCACCACGGAAGCTGGTGGAGGAGAAGAACCTCGCCTTGCTGCCTGTTGATGAACTGCAGGTGGTTGTTGGTGAGGTTGTCTCTGAGAACCAGAAGGCTGTTGATGATTACAGGTCTGGTAAGACGAAGGCGGCTGAGTATCTTATCGGTCAGGTGTTGCGCAAGGTCCGTGCGCGGGCGGCGGCTAATACTGTTAGAGAGCTTGTGTTGGAGGCGTTGAAGGAAAACTAGTTGTTTTCTTTCCCGGTCCCGGAAAGTGTTTTCTGGGTTTTCGCTTCCTTTGTTAGTGGTTACTGAAAACAGTATATTTTGTAATATTTCTATTAATTCAATGTTTTTACATATCGAATATTGATTGAAATAGGTAAGTTTTTATATGATTTTACAGCATATTCTCAAAACATGCCTTGGTAGCTCAGTAGGTAGAGCACCTGCCTGTTAAGCAGATGGTCAGAAGTTCGAGTCTTCTCCAGGGCGCCAATCACACCTTAATGCTATAAACCAGTTATGTGATTCTAAGACAATGAATCCAGAGGAACTCACAGAAGAAATCAAGGAGTACGCTCTGAGCCATGGAGCTGAACTAGTTGGAGTGCTCTCACCTGAATCCATCGATAGTATCCCAGAGTACTGGATCGGGTGGCAAATCAAGCAGAAATCAAAGAAAACCACCGATTACATGGACAACCCCAAGAGCATATTGATGCTTGGCTATCATGCCTTTGATGATATTCATGAAGCACAGATCGCCCACAACGGGGAGATCGAGTACCCGGTATACGAACGAATGAGACTCTACGCAAGACGAGTAATGCGCCAACTTGAGAAAAAAGGCTACAAGTGTATTATCTACCCATTCAATCTCAGCCAGAAAAGAATGGCTCAACTAGCCGGATTAGGCTCAATGGGCAAGAACAGCCTCATCATCAACCCAGAGTATGGTCCATGGATCAGGCTTCAAAGTATACTAACCGATGCACCACTAATACCCGATAAAGAGTACACAAAGGATCTCTGCGTTGACTGCACAAAATGTATTGATGCGTGTCCAACGGGAGCGTTATCCTCATATATTGTTGACCCAGAAAAATGCCTCATAGGAATCTCTGAGAAAGAACTAGCACAACTAATAGAAGAGAATCTCCCATTCACAGACTTTAGAGACATACCTGACGAAGTATTCAAAAAATACATGCCACGGTTTACCGAAAACAGTGTACTCATGTGCACAGCATGCCAGAAAGCCTGTCCCTATGGAAAAGAGAAAAGAGGATACTAACCAAAAGATGCCTCTTTATCAAAGGGCCACATAGGACGCTTGATGTTCCGATATGTGAACCATGAGAGATTGGGCGTGGTTAAGCCGGGGGCGTCTACCTCTAGTATCTTTTTGCTGAATGGCTCGTAGGCTGCTCTAAAGTGTCCCCTGCTCTTCAATACTAGTATTTTCTTTTCTGTGGGTTCGATGCCGTTTCTTCTGAATATCTCCGGGTCGTTTGGTGAATGGCTTTTCTCCGTAAGAATTATCTCGACTCCCTCTACCGCGATCACCGCTGTTCTACCGACATCAGCGGGTACACCAATAGCCATCGCTTTGTGGATAAACCCGCCATCAGTAATAGTACGTACAGTGCCAGTGACCATCATTGGTTTACCATGGAAATCATCAGTTTTAGCCCCAATCTCCATGGAGAACTTACCACGAACACCTACATTGATGGCCTCCTGAACCGCCTCCGGGTCCTTTATGATAGCAACACCAACATTCGTGGCGCCCTTCTTCAATAACTCCCTGAGAATCTCGGTACCATCACCCGGTGCACCTCCACCCGGGTTATCTGCCACATCAGCGAGAATCACAGGACCCTCCGGTACCTCCATCGCGATCCTCACCGCATCCTCAATAGACGTTAATGGCTTGAGGAACTCTTCACGAAGACTCCACATCAACTTTCCTAGCTCGTTTGCGAGTTTCTGAGCAAGCTCAGGGTTATTGTCTGTGACCGCAACTACGTCTGAGCCACATCGTTCAACATCAGTATATGAGAAAGCCGGGAATAAGCATACATTGAGTACCTCTGTTGATTTCTCCATTTCTCTTGCCTTCTCAAGGAGCTTGACCATTGGGCCCTCTGCGGTGCGTTGATTGATTGTTGGTGGTAGCATAGGTAGTTTGCAGTGTGCGACTGTTGGCTTGAGTTCACCTTTGATGGTTTTTACTAGTGTTTCTGTGGCCTCGACCGCTCTTTCATACATGTCAACATGAGGATTTGTGTCATATCCGAATATGGCGTCACAGTGATCCACAATCATATCAGAGATCAATCCATGAAGATCAAGAGTAATGATAATCGGCGTATCACCAACAAGCTTACGCACCTCCCGTAGCAGTACCCCTTCAGCTTCAGGAACCTCCTCAGCTATCATCGCACCATGAAGCGCCAACAAAACGCCATCAAGTTTCCCAGCTTTCTTGATGCCATCAGTGATGGTATTCACGATATGCCAATAATCCTCGTTTCGAAGTTCACCTGCCGGTGTCGCCCCAGCGGCAATCGTGGGAATATACTCGATGCCCTCACGTTCAAGCACATCAACGTAGCCTCCTATGGCACTACGTGTACCCTTCAAGGTCTCGACTATCTTGTCCCCATACATGGGGCTGAAGTGGTCCAGTGTTGTTTTGACGGTGCTGAATGAGTTTGTTTCATGCATCATCTGTCCAAATAATACGCGGTAACCTGTCATGGATAGGAACTTGATTCAAGAGATATTAAACGATAATGCTGACACTCTCTTCTGATTGTCTACTAATACTTTATTACTAACCATGGGCAAAGATTATTCCTTACAGTAATAAAATGGGGGAAACATCAAATGCTGTTCACGGAATCATTCGAATACATTCTAGAAACCGGTTTTCAGAACTGGATGACTGAAGCTCTCACCAAGATGAAGATAACAGACATACAGGCAGATTACAGACCAACAGAGGAAAACGAGCCAATAATATGGCAAGAAGACACAAGGCAACTGGTAATTCATGAACCCGACCCATTTAACGCCGCACTGATATTCCTTGAATGGGTATCCTCCGAGCTACCCCGGCAGTGGCGGAAAGTATGGAAAAATCTCCAACAAATCGAGGAAAATCATGGCAAAGAAGCCGCTGAAACCGTACTACTGGACTACATTTCTGAGATGGATAAACGCAATACGTGTCCAAGCTGGGTTTCTTTCAAGTAAACCGTGATTGGTTACTTTTTTTCTTCTACGGGGTCTTCTTCAGGGGCTTCCTCAGATGTTTCTTCCTCATATTCACCAGTTGACATCTTCTCCAACAACGTGATCAACTTATCCACGTTTTCTTTCTCCTCAAAAACATAGATGAGCTTCTGACCCCAGAGATCAACATTAGCCCCAAAAATAGGGAAAAACGGAGAAAGAGTCAACCGCGCCATCTCGCCGCCCACAAACATAAGCGGCTTGAAGCTCTCCAAAGCCATAATCGCCGGCATCTCCATACCATATTTTCGTATCCTCAGCGCGGCTTCCAGTATAATCTCGTCAACTTCTTCTTCTGTTAGCTCCTCGTCCCCGAAAAAGAAATCACTCATACCAAGAATACTGGTATCTCCTAGTATAGAAAACTAGTCCTCTGGCTTCTTCTTCGGGCTTAGCCGCGCCTTCATGGTTATTACAGCCACTGAGACGCCGCCCATCATGAAGAATACAAAAAGCATCCTGAAGAAAGTCATCGGGTTCCCCTGAGTGAACGTGATAAGGCATACGAAGGTGAACATCCAGTTGACAACTGAAGATAATATGGCTACTGGAAACTGGTCTCTTGTAAGCCTCCTCAGAACAAAGTATGTTGGGGCTGCTCCTGCAATGAAATACACCACATAGGATAGGAGCCATGGTACAGTGACTGTGTTGGCTATTCTGATGTAGAAGAAAATTATCGCATAGCTTAGTGCCGCTGATGCTAGATAGTCTGTGGCGTTTGGTTTTCTCTCAGACAAAGCTCATCTCACATACCGTATTCTCTATTAGTTAAATTATTTAAGAAAAAGAGGGGGGAAGATGATTATATTACTTGTAGCCAGTCTCGTAGCAGGAAGACTACTCTTCCTTGGTACATTCCGAACCTGCTCATGACGGTGTTGCCGAAGCTAGCACCGAAAGCAAGGAGCATCATCCATCGTCCAACCTTGGGTATATATCCAATCGTTCCTTGATGCAGTTTCTCCTGCGTAAAGATGAAATGGAATATCGCCGTTACGGCTCCCACGAATGTTATGATGGCGTTTATGGTTCCCATAGCGTCTCCCGCTATGAGCGGGGTTCTCGCTGTCTCCGATATTTGTACTATAAAGTCGCTGTGTATGGCTGCCCTGATGCTGATTCCAACGCCGTTACCGACGAGGAAAGCGATGGGGAACCTGTACAACCAATAGTACTCTCGGTGGAAACGAGCATAGAGCATTATGCCGAGTACGAATACCACGACATAGATGATCTGCCCTTCCATGATCTTTGTCCAACCATAATCACGGATGTTCTTGACACCCATGACTATCTGGTGAGCTGCCGCAACCCCGATAAACGTGTACTCAGCGAACTTGAATACAGCGTTGTCTCTGAACGCGTAGCTTGTGGCGGCTATGGTGAAGAAGGCTGCCAACCATATTTGTGGATCCATCGTTACCATTAGCTCTTAACCTCCTTTCGTGACATGAACCAAGAAATATTTCCTACCGCAATGAAGATCAGTACCAGTGTCTGCGAGAACGTCAAGATATCGCTGCTGACGATTGCGTCACCCGCGTGTCCCGTAAGGAACTCAAGGTCTGCTGCACCCTTAATGCCATCCATGATGCCCAGGAGCTGTCCTGAGTCATAGTAAGGCTTGATGCTTGTTGTCATCATGCTTAGGGTTCCACCGACAACATCCATGCTATACTGGCTGTAGGCTTGGTATACCCAGCCTTCTGCAATGTCACCGCTTGTAGTTACATAGGCAACTAAGTCGATGTCATCTGCACCGTTTACATCATCCAATATAGGCATGCTAGATATTGGGTTTCCTTGATAATCGTTTGTGACTAGGTCATGAAGGTCTCCGAGAACACCAGCCATTGCTGTCTGGGTTCCCGCAACGTAGCCGATGAAGACATAGTCTTCACCATATACTGCACCATAGTTACCTTCTGGATCGACCCCAGCCATAACCAATGGATACATTAGTGTTCCTTCAAGGGCTGTAGCCATTATCACGATTTTGAGGTCCTTATCGAACATCTGGTGGAAAGCTGCGATGTTTCCAGGTCCTAGGCTTGGGTAGCCTCCTGAACCGTATCCAATGTCGAATAAGATCACTGAGCCTTCTGGTAGTGCATCAACTGCATCATACCAGTCTTGGCTCATCTGACCCGTCATCAAGGGCAGGCCAAGTGGGTTTAGCGCCGGTATAATGATAGAGATCATTACTAGGGTCATGACTATCTCACGGGGTAGTCCGGTTAATTTTTCCCATATGGACATTTTTACCGTCTCCCTAAGTACCCTGTCTCCATTCCGATCAGGGTCTTAATTCCTAGTACTACTGCTCCGATACCGATACCGATACGTACGCCACGATATGCTCCGCTAACTATTGGGCCGAAGATCCATTCACGCATGTGGAAGAACCCTGGGTAAATAGCTGGGAACATTGGTGTGTTACCGATGATTACCAGAACTGCTGTGATGAATAGAAGCGCTGCGTCAAAGTTTCTGGCACGTAGAACCTTGTAGGCTCCGTATGCCATGTAGAACGCTAGGCTACTGTACATCGTAGAGCTGATTGGTAGGTAGATTGAGTTATAGAGCCAGTTGTATGTTTCTCCCTGCTCATACTGTCCTGTCATTAGTCCGATGACTATGTGAACGGCTAGCATGACTAGGAGCACTGCGCTGAAAACCCAATCTGTTCCTTCCTTTCTTGCACTGACACGTCTACCGTGTACTCTGAACAGGTTTACTGCTCCGAGTCCTAAGGCGAATCCTTGTAGGACGATGCCCCAGTTCTTGATCACGTTAAATGTTTGTGTTACTGCTTCGATTCCGGTATAGTAGTCTCCGATGGCTATTACTCCGACTAAGAATGTTATCGCCAAAGGTATGTCTCTCTTATAGTCCAATCATACTCACCTCGCTAACAGCTCCGCAATTATATTTACGCCAACGGTTGATAGCAAGGCTCCCACAATTGAGAGTGCTATCGCCACTAGCTTGTACCAATCTTGGGCCGCAATTGTACCAATCTGGGAAGGCTCTCCAGAGACGTATGCACCAGCGGCGAAGATCTCCTCACCGATGAGACAATAGTCACATAGAGCCGCGAAGAATGGGATCTGGTATGTTCGTGCGGTTCCACCGACCTGCATGGCTCCAATTCTGTCAAACGTCTCTGCGAACATCATGGATTCTGCCCAGAAGGGGCCAATCATGATGTTTCCAGCGGGTTTGCGTCTTGCTGCCATACCGATGATTCCGCTCGCCCAGGCGAACTGGGTTCCAGATAGATAGGGTAGTTGTTCGTCAACATTCAACTCATCGAGTTTTCCCTCGACGTTGTATGCGTCTCGAACCAGCTCAATTGCTACAGGCATAACGTCTACGCTTGCCTGTGGTGCAACTAGATCTGCGCCTAGTCTCGCTGATAGACCAGCTACATAGTTGAGTATACTGAGCCCTGCGACCGTTTGTGTCGCGTAGCTGTCAGTGAATGTACCCATGCCTATGATGTCGAATACTGGGCGTCCCATCTCTACGCTTCTTCCAACGACTTCTTCGATTGCGTCTAGACCGGCTATTCGTCGTACCTTTATCTTGCCCGCTTTGCCCATGTTGATCGCGACATAGACCGCGACCCAAACGAGAATAAGAGCAACTAAGGGTACTATTCTTCCTTCTGTTAGAATTGCCATTGTTTTTCCTTCCGAATAGCTGTAATTGTAAGTAACCTATTGACTATAAAATATTTGACGTCAATTTAGGGTAAAAAAATCCATTTTAGCTATATATCCCTTATTTTATGTTAATTGCCCATTAGGGGTATTTACAGTGAATATTCTGTCCTCTGTGCCGAGTCTTAAATACATCATAACCAAACTAAACCGTGGACCTTTAATGAGTGACCAGCAGAAAAAATCATTCCAGATATTATTTGCGGGAGCAAGCGTTGCCTTCGGAGTGCCTTTTCTATTGATAGAGGTCATTGGGCTTGTCTTGGGTATGGAGCTATACAATACATACCCAACTTTGTTCGGGGCGCTTTACATCTCATTATATGTATTGGGGGGTATCTTGGGTAGCTCATTAGCTACACGAAAAGTTGAACTAGACCAAATGACCCGTTTTGGGGTATTAACAGGATTGGTAGCTTTCTTCATTCAGCAAGTTGTGTATTTTATATTTTTCGGAGCAGGGGTGCTAGGTGATACTTATACCTTGTTTGCATTGGTAGGTGGCTCCCTCATGGGCTCAATTTACACCAAGCAAAACATAAAGCGTCTAGAAAAAGAACTAGCGGAAAAAGAAGCAGAAAAACCAGCTGAGGAGCCCTCTGAGGAAGAGACTTAAAGTCTCAGTATCAGACCTTCTCTTGCTCCCGTATGTTCTTGGTCCTCAAGTGTAACCGCACCGTTCACCACTAGATGTATTATTCCTTCTGGGAATCGTTTGGTTGCTTCCGCTGGTACGAATTCAGATTTATCGAGAACCGTGTCTGG
>JAHLLU010000054.1 GCA_020444005.1 archaeon | reverse complement strand
TGATCAAGGCATTGGTCACAAGCATACCACAGATGATCAAGAGCATGATCATAACCGCAGCAATCTCAGGTTTAGTAACCCTTGGGCTGCACTTCTACTTGATCCTGTTCCCAAACGATGGATACAACTCAAGCGGAGACCCAATACTAGACTCTATACTGGTTCTGGCAAACGTGAACCCTACGCCAACAAATGTTCTGCTGTTCTGGTTCCTAGGAAACTACCTATTCTGGTGGATCATAGGAACATTCAAGGAAAGAGGCATTGGCGGAGGCATCAAACAGTTCGCCACTACCCCTATTTTCGTCGCAAGCAGCCTAAAAGAATCAGGCTTCGGAGCCTTCCCCATGCTAATGGGTGGTCTCGGATTCGCCTTGATACTAAGACTCTGGATTCTTGGCACAATGACCACGCTTCAGATGCTATTGATGGCAATAGGTGTGCTTGTATCGCAAGATGACAGCATAGCGTTGATCGGTTTACAGCTCTTCTTCAACGATATGAAAGGACTTGTTAACAGAGGAAAAGAGTATGAACCTCCGACCTTAGCGTTACCAGCCACACTGATAATCGGAGCTGTAATCGGGTTTGCGTACCTAGTATATTTCCCATACAATGCTCAGATGGTTCAGATTCTCGCAGGTTTGATGATTCTTGGACTCATAGGCATGCTTGTACAGGGAAGAAGAAAAGGAAAAGCAGACAAAATCGCCATGGCTTTGATGCTATTATGCATATTTTCATTGGCTATAGCCCCAGTAACCGCTGATGACGGAGGAGCCGCAGAGAGCGGAGGAGCACAGAACGTAATCAACAATCCGAGCCTCCGTGACTTTATGATCAAACAAGGCGTAAATCCTGCTCTAGCAGGAATCGCCGCAGCACTAGCTGCACAGGGAAAACTAACACCGGGAATATTTGACCAGTTGAAGAAGGGAAAGCTCGACCCAAGAAAAGCCAAGACGATTCAGGAGATGCAAACCCTTCAAGATGTTAGGACAAAGCTACTGGATAACTTACAGCATATGGACCATGAGATTTGGTTCGGTAAGGCTCAGCAGCTATGGAAAGAGAAGGGAACACCGGGTGACATACGCAAGCATATTGATGGCATGATTGATGATATCATCCATGGTAGACCTGTGGACCTAAACAAGTATGGAAAAATCCACAATATATACACAGGACACAGAACAGGAAGATACCTCACAGAAGACCAACTCCCAACAGATAGCCAACTCAACCGCGAGATATTCGAGAACACAGTCTCATGGACTGCAAGAGAGATCGCCACAGGACAAGATAGAGATGGAAATGTCAGCTGGCTTGCCGTAGGCACAAGGATCGCTGTCGGTATAGGCACTGGTGGACAATCAGAGTGGGTCTGGGCACCAGCAGAAGGTACCTACAGGGTCTATGATAACATGATGGCTGGTGACAGCGCAGGCTGGGCAATCACAAAAGCAGTTGCTTGGGCCGCCACAGAGGAGTTCGTCATTGGTAAAGGCATCCAATGGGGTCTCGGTAAGGTAGCACCAATAGCAGGTAAAGCCCTGAAGAAGGCTGGAAGCTACGTTGATGAGACCTTCCCCGCTGGAAGCAAGATGGTGAAAGACGCCTTCAGCGAAGGCGGTATCATGAGACGGGACATAACTGATCTGTGGCCCAAGAAATCCAAGCCCGGACTACCAAGAGGCAGCCAGCATATGGGAGCTGGAGAGATCGCTGAGAACATGGGACGGGTAGCCGATAGCGGCCAGAAGGTACCGGGACTTGATGATGTGAAGATCGGTCAACGTACAGGAGATGGTATGGACGTTGACTTTGGTAACATGAAGCCCTACGAGGGGGACCTGCCTATGGTCCCAAGGGATGTACGTGGCTTTGAGGAGGCAGCGGAAATGGGTGACGCTATAGTGGTTGTCCGTAAGGGTAACGACGCAGGCTTGGATGTCATCCAGAGTAAGGCTGCTCACCCCAAGAGCATGGACATCAAGGCAAAGAGTATCGATGAGACCGATAGGCTACTTGGTTTTGAGGACCATATAGCTCTTGATGGCAGGGGTACCAACGAAGGTCTCGTTGGCTGTAAAAAGCCCAGGCTACCTGAGAACTTTAACGAGCTATCATCAGGTCAGAGAAAGCAGATAATGGACAGATACTGGCAAAGAATGGATGAGTTCGAGAAACTTGGACCAGAGCTACAACAGATGCAGAAACAAGGCAAAATCGAGTGGGACCCAGAAACAGGGATCATCAGGAACGCCAAGGATGGAAGACCTTACGCTGGAGACAATGACACATTCATCTATCTTGATCCTGATACGGGTCAGCCTTTGAACCCGATGCGGAACAATACGATGAACAGGACGCTTCAGCAGAATGGTACTACGCTGCACAATGAACACGCTGGCTGGAACTATGATGGCTACGACGGCCCCAAGTTGGAACAGTATCAGGGAATAGATGAGTCGATACTCACCAAACATCATGACGGCGGATTGCTTGCCTATAACCCACGTACAAAACAGTGGTACGAGGTAGCGTACGATGGCCCCACGACGAGAAACTATGATACCTGGTATGGGCGAGGAGGCGAATAATATGATATACTATGATCAAGCAGAACGCGGCAAGATACTAGCCGAATATAAGGTCTATAGGGATATGCTGGTTGACTGGGAGGATGAACATCTTCCCAATCTCACTGTGTCCATACAGCAGTGAAGTGGCCTACTACAGCATCGACCACTACGGCATCGATGGACCATGGTGGGACTATACAAAACCTCTGAGAGCACTTAGCAATCTACCTGTAACATTCCACACGATCACAGGATCCTTGAAGCTTGAAGGCAAGCCAGAGAAAACAGAGCATCAGGTACGTCCCGGACCAGAGAAGCCATACCTGATCAAAGAACTCATTGAGAATGAGAGTATCAAGGCAGTCATATCAACAGCCCAGATTGGAAAACACATGGGATGCATGATCGTCTACTACAAGGAAACCATAGACACTCCGGCAGAGCCGGCACGAATCTGGGGACAATACCTTTGGGAGAAGATTGACCGATGGGGTAAGAGTGTCTATCTTGAGCCCGATGAGCGTGATTATTCATACGTTTTTAATTTAGAGGACTGGGTTGATGAGGGTAAACTCCTCTGGATACAGCCCGATGACACTGAGTTCACCCTTAGAACCGGGGTGAATGGCTGTCCATACATCGATATGGATGGTGACACAAGGTTCCAGATCATCATAGATGGTGAAGTAACCTACATGGAGGAGGAAGAATAATGGAAACACCTGTACAACCCTTAGAAGCAAAGAAATATGTGATCCCACGCTACGCCGTAGACCACCTATTAGAGAGCTTTCAAATAGTAAGAACCGAGCTCAGCGAGCTCCTTGATATACCAGATACCAATCAAGCGGATTGGAGTCAGTACGCGGAGCAGTGGTGGAAAAAACAATCCGAGGAAGACCAATTTATTCTGAGGAAGATAATCACAGCCATGGGCTCACCAGTACTCATATCAAACATCGCCGTCGCACACGAGTACGGACTACTTAACACAAGGGCTGTCTTCACTAGCACCCGTCTTGAGGACCCAGCGTTCCTTATTGGCGTTGATGATGAGGAGCAGAACTATCATGTAAGCTACGTGGATACTGGTGACGAGATTCTGGCTACCATGGTTATGTATCTGGATGCAGGTGCTGACTTTGGTGAGACAGAGTTCACTGTTAGAATGAGCCTCTATGAGTTGATTGCCTTCTTTGGTTTGATGGACCTGTACAGGCGCAGCGAGTACATCGCACTGCTTGAGCACGCACGTGCAGACTTCAGGGTAGGTTATGAGGAGATCTGGAAGAGCGTAGATGATGGAATGCAGTACCCAGACCTAAGATGGGCACTACCATTCATACTACCGCAGCTAATCCACGATATACAGCCACCAACTCAGAACGACATCAACACAGCGGTACAGAGTCTGGCCCAGAAGGGCGTATTAGAGTGGAAACAGGACGCTGAGGCGTTTGCTCTAACTGATCCCGGGCTATTCGCTGCAATGTCCTTGATGAAGACCATCAACAAGCTGGATATCACCTCTTTTGGATTCAATGATGCTGGAAAACGTGCACGCAAGGGGGCCACATTCATACGGACTGATCCCCTTCTGTGGACGGTAATGCTGGATGAGGGAGAGGCAATCTTCTCGTCAATCAAGCTTGACCCAGCTGTGGACTTTGTACGCGAGATACTCTCACCAACAATAGTACCGGCTAAGAAGGAAAAAGCGGAAGAAGCTGAGCCACCCAAGGAGGCGGGTCAGACACCCATGTGCCCCAAGTGTGGGAAGCCCGCTACTTGGATCGAGGCATACAAGCGCTGGTACTGTTACAGCTGCCAAGAGTATCTACCCCAATAATTTATCTATAGGGCTCCAAGTGGAGCCAAAAAAATTTCTAGTCTAAGTATTCTTTCACCATGCTTTCAACCATCTCGGCGATGGCTGGGCTGCTTGTTAATCCCGGTGACTCTATTCCTACGAGGTTGATGAATCCGGGTAGGCCTTTGTCTTCCTCGTGCCTGATGACAAAGTCTCTTACTGGGTCTCCGGGTCCCTGTAGTTTGGCTCTGATTCCGGACATCTCTGGGTGCAGGTCTTCCAGTTTGACTGTTGGGAAGTACTTGACGACGTCTCTCCAGAAGGGCTCCTTCTCGGACTCTACAGCGTAGTTGATCTCATCAACGTAGAAGGCGTTTGGCCCGAACTTGAGGCGTCCAGTTAAATCAGGTACACTGTGTATGCCTAAGCTGGCTGCGTCTTGTGGTGGTGGGGGGTAGACTAGCATTAGAGCGGGGGGTTTGCCTGTGAGGCTGAAGTATTCGCCTTTAGACCAGTGGATTCTGTAGCCTTCCTTGTCGATGTCGATTCCAGTCATGGCTGCGACCTTATCAGCGTATAGCCCTGCACTGTTGATTACTACTCTTGATTCTATCTCAAAGGGCTCTCCACCGCTGACCATCTCAACGATATAACCGTCTTTGGTTTGTTTGATGCCTGTGACTTCGGTGTCTAAGACTACTGGGTCTGAGCCTGCTTTTCTTCGTGCTTCTCTGTGGAAGTGGTCCATTAAACCATGGGCGTCCATGATGCCTGTGGTTGGGCTTAGTATAGCTGCGTCGGCTTTTACGTTTGGTTCTAGTTCATGGACTCTGTCTTTATCGATCATCTCTAGGTCTCGTGCGCCGATACTTTTGGCGTGTTTGATGATTCCTTCTAGTTGCTTTATCTCGGTTTCACCGTTTGCTACTATGAGTTTACCGCATCTTTTGTATGGGACCTTGTTTTTTTCGCAGATATCATAGATCATGGGGTTTGCCTTTACGCAGAGATCAGCCTTCAGTGTATTAGAGGGGTAATAGATTCCTGCGTGGATTACCTCGCTGTTTCTGCTGCTGGTGCCTTGTCCATAGACTTCTTCCTTCTCCAGAATATACAGTTCCTTGTCTTTCTCTGCAACGGCTGCGCCTATGGCTAAGCCTACTGCGCCTGCTCCGATTACTATGATGTCTACTTTATCCATGATGTTCCCCACAAAAGATGTGGAACCTGTTTAAAGGCTCTACGAAAAAAAGGTGATTATATTTCCTTGTACCATTCTTCTGGCGCGCCATCGGTCTCTGGATCGTAGTCGCTTGGTAGCAGTTCATCGATTCCAAGTATCTCGGTGATGAAGCACTCTACTACGCCCTTGACGATACTGCCTTCTGCTAGGTGTCCGCCTACAGTTGGCACGTCCCATGCTCCGCCTACAACGTAGTGGATGGCTGGGAATGGCTCTGGTTTACCGTCAACGAGTCTTGTGTGAATCATACCGCTCATGCTGACTAGCATGCTTAGGTTCTCAAAGCTTGCACATGATTCGTTGTGCCAGTTGGCTGGGTCGTGGGGGTCTGGGCACCACATGAACATCTTGGCTGGGCTGAAGCCTCCCATGAATGCGGCGTGTATCTTGCCGAACTTTATGCCTTTGTCCTTGGCGAACTGTTGGATGGCTTTGTATACGTCTGCTCCTGTGGTCAATCTGATGATGAACTCGCGGCCTCTTTGGCATTCTACGCTGTGGTATTCTGCTGGTTGAGTTGCGGGTTTTTCCCATGCGTCTTTCATTATGATCAAAGTAAGAACACGGTGAATAGGTATAATGTTTTCCAGAGCATTTTGGAATAAAATTCAAAAATGAATAGTATAAGGGGAAAAGATTTGAGTCTAGCTCACTTTGAGTAGCTCGTCGAGGATTCCTAGCTGTGTCGGGCTCGCCTTGACTATATCTGTGCTGCTGATGAGTCCAACGAGTTTATCTCCCTTCATTACGGGTATCCTGTTAATCTTTTTCTCAGCCATGACTTTTGCTGCTTCCTCGATTGCATCGTTCTCATCGATAGTGGTGAGGGGGCTTGTCATGATGTCTTTCGCCCAAACTGTGGCTGGGTCCATTCTTGGTTCTACTATTCTTCGTAGTATGTTGGTCTCTGTAATTATTCCGATGGGTCTTCCGCTGCTCACGACGATTACGCTGCCGATATCAAACTTGTTCATCTTCTGGACAGCCGCGTGTACGGTGTCGTCGGGTTTTACTGTCTTTATGTTCTTTGACATTACGTCTCTAATGATCATAAATCCGCTCATAGAATCACTCAGTTATTGTTTTGGTTTGCCCCGTTTAAACATTATTCAACGCATGGAAACTTTGGCTAATTTGTTATATTGGTTCACGGTGTTATGCATGGTGTGAGTGAATTGAACATAGACGAGATACGCAGTGATTTCCCGCTTCTAGCTGAGTGGGCTTACCTTGACAACGCCTTTGTGGGTGTAATGCCGAAACAGGTGAAAGAGGGATATGAGGAATATGTGGATCTCTGGTATAGGTTCAGTCCACCGGGTGATAAGACCATACTACAGGAGTGGCTGACTCGGACCACGAGGCTCAGGGGTAAGATTGCTGAGTTTATCAAGGTAAAACCTGATGAGATCGCTTTCACCATGTGCACTGGTAGTGGTTTGAACATAGTTGTGAATGGTTTTACTTGGAGGAAGGGTGATAACGTGGTTTTCCCTGAGTGGGAGCATAACGTGCTCTATACGAATACTACAGTGCGGAACCATGTGGAGAGTAGGGTGGTTCATCCTCGGGATAACCGGTTTGAGCTCGCTGATATAGAGAAACAGATTGATGACCATACACGGCTTGTTCAGGTAAGCCATGTAAGCTACGTGAACGGTGACACCATGGACCTGAAGGCTGTTAGTGATATGGCGCATGAGCATGGAGCCAAGGTATTAGTTGATGCGACACAGGCGGTGGGTGCTCTTGATGTGGATTACACGGCTTCTGGTGTGGATTTTGTGGCGGTGGCTCCGTACAAGTATTTGATGGGTCCAACGGGTCTCGCGTTCCTCTATGTGCGGGAGGAGAATATTGGTGATTTGATCCCTGACCGTACAGGATGGAAGAATCAAATCTATGAAGGAGATAACCCGGAGGAATCTGTGATAGAGGGTTCGGCGGAGAAGTTTGAGTACGGCACCATCAATTTCCAAGGAGTGTTCGCGCTAGAGAAAGCAATAGACTACTTGAACCAGTTTGGGACCAAGGCTATTGAGAAGAGGAACCTGAAGCTAGCTGGTTACCTGTATGATGAACTGGTCTCCATGGGTAAGAAGATGTATACGCCAGATACCCCAACGTCGCCTATTGTGAGCTACTTTGAGGATGATCCATTACCATTGGCGGCTAAGCTGAAGGCTAAGAAGATCAAGGTAACTGGAAGAGAGGCTCATGGCGGTCACATGAGGATAAGTGGACACTTCTACAACACAGAAGAGGATATTGACCGTCTACTGAGGAACCTAGCCTAGGCGTCCTGTTTTCTTTAACGCCAAGGCAGCTATTATCACTATGATGCTGAACCCGGCTACCCATGGGATGAGGAAAGTGTTCATCTGTTTCTGTATTATTCCACCTAGAGCCCAGACGAGTACAGCGGCGTAGGCGATATCACCCCTGATGTAGGTGTTTAACACTGTGAGTACGAGGGCGATGAGAATCATTGCAACCGTAATGTAGATGGCTGTAGTGTTATAGGCGTTCCAGCCAAGGTCAACAAGTAATGCAGCTACGTTTGCTATTGGAGCTACTGTGATCCATCCAAGGTAGACGCTGAACGTGGTATGCACCATGTTACGTTTTCTGGGGGATACCTCAGTGAGCCCGATGCCAAGGCGCGTATAAATCAGTATAAGGCATACGAGTAATCCGATCATTGCCGCTAGGCTCAGGGCTACGTACATGTAGTGCCAGAAAAATATCCATATGCTGTTGAAGAAACTGCTTGCTACGAAGAGCCACCCTATTTTCTGGTGTAGTTCCTCGTCATCCGCTGTGTACTGGTAGTATGTGAAGGCGGCTAGGAGTACATAGATTACGCCCCAGATACTGAATACATAGCCTGCGGGGGTGAATAAGTTCCCATATATGTCGCTGAGTTCTCCGGTGGTTACCCCGTTCAAGGGTAGGGCGTTAGCAGCCCCGTTTACAACTATGGTAACAATGAAACCTATCGCGTTTGCTATCTTGAGTATCTGGTTATTTGAAGCCATAAGTTATTTTGGCGTTTACGCTAGATAAACCGTGCGTCTTGGTTAATGCAAGAAGGGTTCAATGTTGCATGTTCTTTTAACAAAACCGTTAAAGGCAGCCTGTTTCCATACAGGATAATGGCGACCAAGGATTTACCCGATGGAATAGCTATCCTAGATTTTGGGGGACAGTACTGTCACCTTATCGCACGTAGAGTAAGGGAACTCAATGTCTATAGCGAGATTTTACCAAGCGATGCACGACGAGCAGACATTGAAGCATTAGACAGTGTCATGAACCTCAAAGGTATCATTTTCAGTGGAAGCCCAAGCAGCGTAAAAGCTCAGGACGCATTGACACTGGACCCAGAGATACTGGAGATGGGTGTGCCTGTACTGGGATTATGCTACGGATTACAGTTATTGGCGAACATGTATGGAGGACGTCTAGAGAAGGCACGAGAATATGGGGTAACCAAAGCCTATATCGACGAGCCGATGGGAATCCTTGAAGGCTTAACATCATGCGAGATGGTTTGGATGAGCCACGGAGACACAGTTTTCGAGGCGCCTCCAGGGTGGAAACCACTTGCTCGTACGGATCGTGCCCCTGTTGCAGCTATGGTGCACGAGGAGAAACAGATTTGGGGGCTTCAGTGGCACCCAGAGGTGGTTCACACTGAGCACGGTAAAGAGATGCTAAGCAATTTTGTGTTAAAGGTCTGTAAAGCTGAACCGAACTGGAGACCCTTGGACGCGGTAGAGGAAGCAGTCGAAAAGATCAAGAGCATAGTTGGGGATGGTCGTGCTATCATCGCTTTGAGTGGAGGCGTAGACAGTAGTGTAGCGGCTGCTCTTGCGGCTCGTGCCCTTGGGGGGCGTTTGATGGCGGTTCATGTTGATCAGGGTTTGATGCGTATGAACGAGTCCGTCGGGGTCTATGAGGCGTTTAAGGACCGCGGCTTGAAGCTGGAGGTAGTGGACGCTA
>JAHLLU010000053.1 GCA_020444005.1 archaeon | reverse complement strand
TAGACTGCGAGATAGCAGACTACCAAGAAAGCTACCTAACACCAGAGGAAGAAATGACCTACGGCGCACGCTACAGAATGGCACTAAGCAGCAACCACGGCGCAGACCAAGTAGCAGCCATGATCAAAAAAGACCTATTCCCCATCGGAATCCTAAGCAACTGCACAAACCTAATGGGAATGCTAGCAGGACACCAACGCTCAGGACCAACATGGAAACCCCAGAGAGTCGGACTCGTCTGGATGGACGCCCACGGAGACTTTAACACACCAGAAACAAGCCTCAGCGGCATGGTAGGAGGAATGCCAGTAGCCATCAGCACAGGACTCTGCCTACACCACATCAGAAACGCAGTAGGGCTAAACCCCCCACTACCCATGAGCTACGTAACCATGCTAGGAGTACGCGATCTCGACCCACTCGAACAGCACCTCATCGACACCTACGGAATACACCAGATAACAGTAGAAGACGTACAGAAACAGTCACCAAGAATAGAGCAAGAGATCAAACGCCTCGCAGCACTTACAGACATCATCTACATCCACGTAGACCTAGACGTACTGGACCCAGAGTACATGCCCGGACACATGACACCAGCACCCGGAGGAATCACGGCCGACGAACTCAAAACCACGATGACCACCATATTCAAACACCCAAAAGTCCGAGGACTAGGATTAGCATCATACCCATCAGAAAACGACACAGAAAAAATCGGACTACAAAGCATCCACAAGATAATCGAAGGCGCGGTACTAGGCTACAAAGCTAGATAATCTCGCCTTCCCTCAAACTATACAACTCGTGAATATTCCCATCGGGATCAGCAAAGAACGCAGTCATCCTACCCCAAGGCATCATCACAGGCGGAGTAACAGGAGTAGCTCCCTTACCTATTATATCATCATAAGCTACACCGACAGCTTCAGGATCAGACAGTGGAAACGCCAGTTCAAGCCTTTGCCCTTTCTTCTCTATGCGATACGATTGATGCTGTGTGGCGTCAAACATTACATCATCGGTTGTAATTGCAAATCTTACGCCCTCATTTCTGAACTCAACGTAGCCCTCAAGCTCCTCAATACACTCAAAACCAAGTACCTCTCGGTAGAAATTCTTCATCTCAGACAATTTACTGGTTACAATCGTGATTAACCCTATTCTATTCATATCATAAGACAGGAAATCATAGAATATAGCATTGATGCCACACTAGGAAACTATATAATCACTCGTTCAAGAATGAAAAAAGGTGATAAAATGAGCACAGAAAACGTACTAAAAGCAATGAAAGAAGCTGGAAAACCAGTCAGGCCCGGTGATATAGCGAAAACCTTGGGCATCGAAAGCAAGGAAGTATCTAAAGCAATCAAAGAGCTCAAGAAAGAAGGAAAAGTTCACTCACCAAAGCGCTGTTATTACGCGCCAACCGAGTAGACGCCTTCCTCTACAAGCAAATCATAGGCGAGTCCTGTGGCTTCCCGGATATACAGTTTACATTTATTTTTCCACATGTATTCTGAGTCAAACACTTTGTATTCTTCAGGATTATCCAAGTCTACGCCAAGTAACTCAGTACAGTTAAAAGACGGATGAAAACCCATCCAGCGATCAAGAATCAAACGACTATACCAATACGGTTTACGATCACCAGCAACAGGCGTACTCCGCCCAAACCATAACCCCAACCCAAGAATCGCGCCAGAAACAGCACCACATATCTGACTAGTACGAGCAACACCAGCAGCCAACCCAGATGCAATACCCGGAATATACTCAGAATCAAGACCATTCAAGTCTGCAAGCGCCTTAAGCACAGACTCCACACATAGAAAACCTTGATCAGCATAACTAATCGCTTGTTCAACTACTTCTTCACGGTTCATCAACTCACCACGGTAAACCTATACACGGTTTTCTCGATATACCTTTCTCCCGGACGAAGAATAGTTGAGGGAAACTCTGGTTTATTCGGAGAATCTGGATAAAACTGGGTCTCCAAGCAAAGACCAGACCTAAAACCAATAACCCCATTGCGTCCTTTCTCCTTTCCATCAAGGAAATTACCTGTGTAAAACTGGACACCGGGCATAGTAGTAGATACCTCAAGTACCCTTCCCGAGGCAGGATCTGTTACCGCTATCTGGGGATTGCCCACTTGATTAAGTACAACGTTATGATCATACCCATTACCAAGAACAAGTTGAGGATGATCAGCGTAGATCCTTGATCCGATTCTTGTTTGTTCCCTG
The DNA here is from genome assembly GCA_020444005.1 of archaeon. The sequence continues at coordinate 7,489 of JAHLLU010000053.1, read as the reverse complement.
AAATCAAAAGGAGAGTCATCCACTGGTTCAAGCACACCGTTAGGGATCAGACCATTATTGACAGGCGTATAATAATCAGAGTCAATCCATAAATCATGACCCAGAATAGTATCCGAACACCCAAGATTGAAGTAAGCATGATTCGTCAAATTCACCACCGTTGGCCTATCGGATACTGCAAAATAATCCACCTCAAGCCTATCAACAAGGACAGCAAAGACAACTGAGACATCAAGCACCCCTGGGTACCCTTCCTCACCATCAGGGCTCACCAGACTCAGTCGTAGAGATGCATCATCTATTGTCTCTGCACTCCATACACGTTTATCAAAGCCGTTGAATCCACCATGAAGATGATTCAAACCATCATTCAAGGGAAGATCGTATTCAACCCCATCAATAGAAAAAACACCCCCACCTATCCGGCTCGCGTAGCGTCCAATAGTAGCCCCATGATAAAACCCAGAACTTAGATAACCCTCCAGACTATCAAACCCGAGAACCACATCATCCAACTTACCAGCACGATCTGGAGCCTGAATACTAACAATGGTTCCACCATAATTACATATCTTAACAACTATCTCGTCGCTCAAAGAGTATAGATAAATGGGCTCATCATTTATTGTTCCCCATTGTTTGTATGAAACGCTCATGAATACAATGATTATCTATCATTGGAAAGGCTTTTTCCATCAAACCACCACAATAAGCCATGAAAACCATTCTACTCACAGGATTCGAGCCCTTTGGAGGCAGCAATATAAACCCAAGCATAGAATCCTGTAAGCCGCATAACGGGAAAAAATTCAATGAATGCATAGTCAAAGTCGTTGAGATACCTCTTAGATATGATGAGATCAAGCCTAGTCTCATTAAAGCCATAGAAGAAACCAACCCTTCAGCAATAGTATGCACTGGACAATCAGGCTCAGGAGACATAAGACTAGAAAGAGTAGCCATCAACATCGCAGACGCGAGAATCCCCTATAATTGTGGAACACAGCCAGTTGACAAAACAATAGCACCTGATGGCCCAGTAGCCTACTTCTCAACCCTACCATTACGCAAGCTACTGGATGAGTTGATAGAAGCTAAGATACCTTCCGTCATAAGTAATACCGCGGGTACCTTCGGATGTAACCACATATTCTACGAACTCATGTACTATAGAGCTGAAAAAGAGCTTGACATCCCAGCGGGATTCATACATGTACCAAGCCTACCAGAACAAGTCATAGGACAAACAAGACCATCGATGGCGCTAAGTCTCATCACAAAAGCATTAGAAGTTGTTCTCCAAACAATATCATCTGAACTCTAGGCTTTACCCGTTGGGTTTAAGAACCCGCATCCTTTCTGTAATTCTGAAAAGATATGAGTGATTTCGACTTCGGTGGAAGAAGATTTGATAGGCCGGAAGTGCCGGACAACGTGAAAAAACTGACAGGCACATTGATTGTCTTATTGATTATCGCCATTGCGGGAATAACACTAGTAACCACGGCAACAATAAGAGTACCATCAGGATACAAAGGTGTACTCCTAACATGGGGTAAAGTAGAGGATACAATACTCCAAGAAGGACTGAACTTCAAAGTACCCTTCACACAAAGCGTTGAACTGATGAACGTACAGATACAGAAAGCGGAATCAACAGAAGCCACCGCGACCAAAGACCTTCAAGAAGTATCCACAACAGTAGCAGTAAACTATAGGCTTGATCCTTTGGCTGTAAACGAGATCTATAAAGATCTTCGGCAAGACTACGCGAATAGAGTCATCAAGCCAAACATTGAGGAGAGCCTTAAAGCCACTACTGCGATCTTCAGAGCAGAAGAACTAGTTACTAAACGAGCTGAGGTAAAACAAACCTTTGATGAGATTCTGGCTGAACGATTATCAATATTCAATATACAAGTAGTATCAGTAAGCTTGACCGATTTCCAGTTTAGTCCAAGCTTCTCGGCAGCCATCGATGCAAAAGTTACTGCAGAACAACAAGCACTGGTCTCAAAAAATGAGCTTGAAAAGATTAGATACGAAGCACAGCAACAGATTATTCAAGCAGAGGCAGCAAAAAACGCGACAATTCGTCGAGCTGAGGGAGACGCTTTAGCTCAAATCATTGATGCAAACGCAACGGCTCAAAGTATTGAGATAATCACATCCCAGATGACAGAGGAATATATTGATTATCTCTGGTTGGTCCAGTGGGATGGAAAACTACCAATGGTCTATACACGTGACGAGAACGGACTTATTATAGATATCAGTGAGTTCCTGAACACAACGGGGAACTAGCCCTATATTATATACCGATAAACTATAACACAAGTCCTTAATTCCTTTATAATATCTGAAATACCAGAAACCGAGTAAATTTGCTACCACGGGCCATCAGCGGTAACATAGAGGTAATTAGAGTACTTCATGTAGATGATGACCCCAACCAATTCGAATTCATCAAATTTTTCCTAAATCAAGTAGACCCAGTACTCAAGGTCACATGTGTCAGCACACCGGATGAGGTCATGACTGAACTTGACACGGGTAACTACGATTGTGTGGTAACGGATTTTCAGATGCCTGTCATGAATGGAATTGATTTATCCCGCAAAATTCGTGTAAAACATAGCATACCCATTATACTCTATACGGGACAAGGCAGCGAGGAAGTAGCAGAAGCAGCCTTCATGGTAGGTGTAAATGACTATCTCAGGAAGGAGATGGACCCAAGTCACTATCAAGTCCTCGCAAAGAGAATAAGAGGAGTAGTTGAAAAGACTCAAGTTGAACATCTTTATGAGACGATAGTCGAGCAGACTCGTGATGCTCTTTTAATTTTTATTGATGGGCAGATGGTCTTTGGTAACCGGTCAGCATTACAGCTTTTGGGAGTTGACTCAATAGAAGTATTGACAGGAAGTAATCCGTTTTCTAAATATCAAAAAAACGAAAATATACTTGAACCGGGTTTCCATGAGTTTACTATTGAAAAAAGAAAAGACCAAAAAATAATTGAAGTTTCCAGTAGTCCAATCGTTTACAAAGGAAAGAACGCGGTCATCTGTTTCGCACGAGACATAACTGAAAAGAGAAATTTAGAACTAAATAACAAGGTTAGTCAAGAACGATTCAGAAAACTCGTAGACCTTGTACCAGATGGAATTATCAGCATGACACCACTAGGATACATTTCATTTGCCAACGATACATTCCTAAAGCTCACAGGCTTTTCAAGAGGAGAAGTTGTCAACAAACATCTTACTGAGATTGGAACTATTCCAAAGAGGGACTTGTTTAAGCATGTTCAAACCTTTGCGTCGATAATGAAGGGAAATATTCCTCCACCAATGGAGTTTCATTGGAAAAGAAAGGATGGTTCTCCTGGACTTGGAGAGGCTCATATCTCGTTAATAGATGTCAATAACCGTAAAGAGATTCTATTGATTGCACGAGATATCACTAATCAGAAGAAACGGGAAATAGAGTACAATACTCTATTAAACACTACATCTGATGGCATAATTGAGACTGATCTTAAAGGATACATAATATCAATAAATGAAGCTGCAATCAAATACACGAATTTTAACAAGGAAAACACTATAGGTAAACACCTTAACACCATCTTCAATATCGAACAAGGTGATCTATCAGAAATATTTAAATCAGCACGTAAGAAAAAAAATAAGACCCAGAAAAATACAAAAATCAAGATCATAGACCCTGAAAAAAATAGACTCTGGATTAACGCATTATCAAATGTAATAGAAATTAACAATGAAGAATATGGTGTTCAAATTATACTCAAAGAACGAAAAGATAAAATACAACCAGATAAAATCGAAAATCTATTAAATGATATAACCTCTCAAACAGCAACAAAGATTCTATAGATACTTTAGAAAGCCTTTATTGGTTTTTCGCCTATATTATTAAAACAATAACCATATTTGAAATAAAATATGGCTTCTAGATATACCGTAAAAGGAATCTACTATACTAAAACAATATCTTTTGATATTCAAACAAGTTAAAATTATGAATATTAAACACATATTTTATATCTATATTTAAATTATATATATTGAAAAGTTTCAATAAATTGGGGTTAAACATGAGTGAGAGTAATCAAAGTTTCCTGAATTCGATAAAAACACTATTCATGTCAAGGAAAAGTATGGCATTCATTTATACATGGACTGCTGCTATAGGCGCATTAATAGCTGGAAGAGGATTTCCAGCTATGCAACCTACTTTGTTAGCTATGGGTGCAAGTCTATTCATAACTATGTCAGTATACCTCTATAATGACGTAGTAGATAGAGAAATGGACGCTGCGTCACCGACAAACATTAAAAAAGAACGCCCACTTGCGGAAGGGCAAGTTCGTCTATCACACGCTATGAATACAGTATATTTATTCGCTATACTTGGACTAACGCTTGGGTTTTTCGCTGGAAGAAATGCCTTTATCGTTTGCACCATTTATTTTGTCCTCTTTTCGCTGTACTCCTATCCAAAAGTACGATTCAAAAGAATGTTTATCGTAAAGAGTCTCGTAACCTCAACAGGTCCATCCTTAACTATGCTTATAGCAGGAATCGCCGTTGGAGGAATCATCACTACACCATTATTATTCGCCGCAGCAACAGAAATGGTCTTCATGTTCTTTGTACTACCTGGATTAGCGGACTCATTTGATCTTGAAGAGGACAAAGCTTTCGGCATGAAGACTATGGCTATGGTAATGAGTTGGACTCAAAAGGTCCAGTTTATGGTGTTATCCGTTCTAATAGTGTTCACTGCTGGAATAGTGGGGTTCTTTTATCTAGGATTCAACATTGTACTACCGCTAGGAATATCTTTATTCAGCATCATAATGATGAAAGAGATCACACCTTTATTCAAAGGATATAGCGAGGAAGGTGCTAGAAGGGTTAGAAAAGTTGCATATGGCTTCTATACCTTTGTACCAGTTTTAATGGCTCTTGGTTTAATGAGTCTACCTTTCCTCTAAATCTTTTCTCTTCTAAAAACTATATATGAGATTTTTCTAAATATGAATCCAAAACCAAATGCGATATAGGCATATAGTGAGGCATAAAATACTGCGTCATACCACTGCATGCAACATTTACAGACAGAATATTAAGATGTTTTATGGAATACTATTCTAGATTTACACTGGTCTGAGATAATATGGGCATATCTATAGGACCAAAATTCAATTTTGTCGGTTCCTCAAGAACCTCATATAGTTCAGTCTCACTCTTTTCTAGAAATGAAGTATAGAGGAAACTCATTGTATTCAGATAATCAATTATTTCATTTACTTGATCCATGGTATTAAGATAATATTCAGAAACTCCAATATTGTTAGTTTTATCGATCATCCAAAGTTTCCAATTATACATCACGGGATCGGCTAACTCCTTCGCCACACGTGTGCACAGATCCTCAAACTCTTCTATACTAATTTTCAAGTACATCTTATGGATGAGTATATATCCCAATTTATTCAGAATAGATTATATTCAATTACTAATAATGAAAATGGAAACCAGTTCTATTTTTTATTACCGTTATAATGATTTGATTATTTTAATTATTTTTCGATAATCGCTTTGTTTCTTTTTTAAACTAGCTTCGATGTTTAGACTGTATCTATTTATTGGGTAATCATCGTTAGAGAATGCAATAATTGGGGTCATTATGCCCCATTTTTCAATTTCTTTCAATATCAGTTTAGACTCGAATGTCTGAAGGTCTAGGTCCATTATAACTAAATCATACCTGTTTCGTAGTTCCTTCAACGCCGCCCTTCCATCATCAACATGAAGCACTTCGATAGGTGTTTTGACCTCCTCAAGACTTTCTATTATGAACTCAGTAACGGTAACGTTTTCTACTATCATTAGCACTTTTTTAGCTTCAGGTTCTCTAGATTCTTCAGGTTCTTTCTTCTCTTCAATAACCGGTTCCAATTTTTCCTCAACAAATTCAGGTTCTTCTAAGTGTGTTTCTGATACTTCTTGAGATTCTCCATACGCCTCAATTTGTGTTTCTTCAACTGGTTCTGGAACAGGTTTTGGTTTTGGCTTAGACTTTGATTTCTTTTTACGTTTCTTCTTGGGTTTAAGTAATTTTGAGACTCGACTAATGGATTTCTGTAATATCTCATTTTCCTGTTTCTTTTTCTTTGGTTTGGGTTTCTTTTTTGGTTTTTTCTCTATCTCTTGCTCGGGTTCTACTTCTGTTTTTTGCTGCTCTTGCTCTTGGTCAGTTATGTTTTCAGTCTTTGTCTTTTCTGTGAATGAATCTGGTTCGGGTTCTTTTTCTGGCTCAGGCTCTTTTCTAGATTTCTCAGGTTTGACCATTACTGGTTTTTTAATTGGAGGTGGCCTTGGTTTACTTTTCTTTGGCTTAGGTAATGTTATTTGGTCTTCTGGAACAAGTGCGTATGAAACTGAGTTTAAATAATGGGTCTGAGAGGAATTGAATTTTGTATTACATTTAAGGCAGACCATTTTTAGATTATTTTTTGAAACAGATGTGCCACAGTCCTGACACTCAAAGTTAGTGTCGCTAACGCTGTAAAACCCAGGTGTGCCTTCTGGAGCGTCTTCATCAAGTAATTCATTACATCGTGGGCATCTTAGTAACAAGCCTTCAACGAATTCTTCTTTTTGACCCCAATATTCACATTCAGCGTGATATAGATCAACTCTTTTACCTATCTTTACTGAGCCACATCTGGGGCACAATAATAGCGTCATAATTGCGTGTCCACCGCATTTGGGGCATAGTAAAACTACGCCTTTATCGTTTTTCTTGATTCTGCCTTTTGTTACAAGACTTTCTAGTAGTTGAATAATCTCTTTTTCGCTGTAATAATTAAGGAATTGTTCTATTTTGACGAGTTGTACCTCGTTTTTCATGTACTTGATATTGATAACACTTGGCTCCAGTTTCTCCATTAACTCAATGAAAAATGATTCTTCTACAGTTAGATCTAGCTTTGTCTCTGTTTCATGGCTTTCGCTGGTCTGTAACTGGTCTTGTATCATGTCGAACCTGTGTTACTTGATGTTCAAAATATCGGAGAAGACGTATTAACAGAAACGGATGTATAACATGTATTACTATTCTTATGCCAAAAGTATAATCATGGTATAATAATTGGTGCCGCCGGAGTGATTTGAACACTCGGCACCCCGGTCTTCAGCCGGGCGCTCTCCCAGGCTGAGCTACGGCGGCAGGTACTTCAAGTAAACCCCGTTAATAGCATAAAAGCCTTACTCGGTAGCAAACTTGTTAGCTACAATCTAGAGATGTAAAAATATCTTGCATCTAATTCTTGTGGAATAGTCCTTTAACAGTAAAATAAATTCCCTCGATCAACAGTATTGGTATATAGGCGAGAATATACAGAGTTTGATACATATTATCCTTGAATGTTGACGGAGTAAGTTCATAGAGC
>JAHLLU010000052.1 GCA_020444005.1 archaeon | reverse complement strand
ACTACTTGTACTTTCATTGATTAGCTCCTCCTTGTTTTTGCCACTCTGTGTGTAGGTATGTGATCTGTGGCGCCTCTTCGGGGTAGTCTTGGTCTCTTACGCTTCTACGTAGTTTGATTAGACGTTTGGCTGGTCCGGCTACGCTTCCCTTTAGTAGGAGGTATTCTCCGTTGACAAAACCATAGTTCTTGAACCCTGCTTTGGGGTTTATGCGATCATTGTCGCTGCCCATTAGCATGATTCGTTTATTGTACTCGGTTCTGTTGTGGAAGCCCATCTGGCCTGCCCTTGGTACCTGTGGCATAACGCCTCTTGGTACCCATGGCCCGATTGAGGCTACAGCTCTTTTCTGTTTCCTTGACTTGTGGCTCAGTATTCTGATTCCCCATCGCTTGACTGGTCCTTGGAAACCTTTTCCTTTGGTAACCGCGATGATATCGATTCCTTTTCCGATCTCGAACACATCGTTGATGGTCACCTCTTTTCCCAGAAGTTCTTTCACGTAAGCCATCTGGTCCTCGATGGAGCCACCCATGATAGGTATCTCCATGAAGTCAGGTGTCTTCTGTGGGATGCTTGCCTTTCTAGGCTGCGTCGCTGCAATGATACGTAGCTCGGCTATCTTGTCTAGGTTTGCATCCATCTCTGAGAATTTTTCGTCTGGTCTTGGATCAGTTGCGAAGGTGATTCTCCTGTGCAGGTCTCTTGGCTGGTTCTGCATCCATGCTTCAGTCATGGCCTGTAGGCCGTCCTGAGTTTTCTTGTATGCTCGGACTGCAGCAACCAACATAGGGGGAGTGTCGATTACGGTAGCGGCCGCTTTGACCTCTTGACCGTATTCAGGATCTCGTTGTCTATCTTCAATATAGAACAGGTGAGTCATGCCTGCTTTGTAACCAGCGAAGCCTGCTAGTCCGGGTTCTCCGTCTAGTTTTGGCCAATAGCTCACTCTGCCTTTTGGGTTCCGCGCTCTTTTGCGTGGACTATAGCTTCGTGAGCCTCGCTTTGGTGATCTTACTCTTGGCATCTATTGACACTCCTTATTTAGAGCTACAAGGAATCAACATGGCTTCCTTTTAAAGGATTCTCTGATGTGGAGTGTTTATTTTGTGTATTTTATTCGGTTTATGTTTAGGGTTTCATCGGTGTAATTGCGTTATTATTCGGTTAATGGGTGCTTATTTCTCCGTTACTCATACACTTTTTTACACTTATTGAGACATGATCTGGGCTGTTCTGGGGCTTCTTTTAGTAAAAACAGCCTCTTCCGGGTTTTTTCGGAGTACCCCCTCCCCCCTCCCCTGTTAGCGGCTATTCTTTTGGTGGCTCATAGACGGTGTCTCTGAGGAAGAATGCGAAGAGTACTCCGGCTAAGCCTATGGCTGCTGCTGCGAGGAATGGTGAGGTTGGTGCATAGTTGGTATAGAAGTAGCTGCCTATTATGGGTCCAACAGTGAAACCTAGTCTTACGCCCGTCATTCTTACTCCGAATGCTGCGCCTATCATGTCTTTTGGTACGGAGTCTGATAGTAGCGCTAGGGTTCCGGGCCATGTCATGCTCCAAAGTCCGAAGAGTACAGAGTTCAGTACGAGTAGGATAACCCAGTTGTCGATAAAGTGCCATGCTGCGTAGAGTACTGGGATGAACATGATGCATGTTAGTACGAATCGTTTTCGTCCATATTTGTCTGCGAGTCTGCCGCTTGGTATCTGGGTTAGTAGGTTTAGTATGCTTTGGGCTGTGAAGAACCAGCTTATCTGGTATGGTGACAAGCCATAGTGGTCTCCCAAGTATAGTGGTATGATGAGGTTTACGCCTCCGAGGGCTGTTGTCATTAGTAAGTGGAATCCGAAGAAGCTGAAGAGTGTGGGGAATATGTCTGGTTTGAATATGTCCTTGATGCTGCTCTTGTTTTCTCTTTCTTTGTAAGCGAATTTACGTTCAAGCCTGAGCCCAGGTAGGATACTCAGTGTGTTTACCACAGCTCCGAATATGAATACCCAGTACCATCCAGTTGTCTCAATCAAGTAACCACTGATCAAAGGACTAACTATGCCTGCGATTGGCCAAGCCATGTTCATCAATCCAAATATCAAGCCCCGATTCTCGGATTGACTGTACTCTGTGATCATCGCCATTCTAGCGGGTACGAATAGAGCTCCAGCTGCGCTGAAAAGGATGTAGACTGGTGTGACTTGTTGCCATGTTCTGGTTAGTGTTAATAGAAATATTGCGACTGAGTTGACTATTGCGCTTGACAATAGCATGGTTTTCTTTCCGATACGGTCAATCAGTAAACCACTAGGCAACATCAATGAAGTAGCAACAAGGCTACCTAGACTGATTACGGTGGCGTTCTGTACGCTGTTTGCCCCTATTCCCTCAAGAAATAATGGGAACAATGGGTTGATGAGTTGCATTGATACACCGAAGGCTACGTTTAGCATGAAAAGATAGGTTAGGTTCTTATTTAGACTCTTCATCATCGTGTTTAGTTTCCATTACTTTCTCAGGATACGGACAGATATTTCGAAGAACACAGCCCTCATGATCAGGGTTACGAGCCGTACACCTCTCCCTTCCAAACCGTATCAAGGCAAGATGAAGCTCCCTAAACCGATCCGGCGTCGCCGCGTCCTGCCAAGCAGACCTGATCGCCTCATAACCGGCTTTGGGCTCGACTATCTCAAGCCGTTTAGCTATACGGGCTATGTGTCTGTCAACGGGCACTACCTTGCTGTTATTTGAGAACATCAAGGTAACGTCAGCGGTTTTTGGACCGATACCGGGTATCTCCATCAACCTATCTCTAGCCTCGTTAAAGGGTAGTTTAAATACCTGACCAAGATCCCCGTGATATTTCTCAATGATTAACTTGGATGCGGCTTTGATTGTCTTTGTTTTCTGGTTATACATGCCTGATGGTTTGATTGCTTCCTTGATGACTTCATCAGGTGCCTCTAGGAGTTTTATTGGCGTTACTCCAACTTGATCTTGGAGCCTGTTATAGGCTGTTGTAGTGTTCTTGCTTGCAGTATTCTGGCTCAATATGGTTCGAATAAGACTACCGAAAGGCATCATTTGGGAAGGTACTTCAATATCAGGGTACTCTGCGAGCACACGGTTAACCGCGGTTTCAGCTCGTCTGAAAGGAGATAACTCCACGGCTTCAGGCGCATTCTCCTTTAGATACCTTATACGGTCAGCTATCAGGTTAAGGAACTCGGGTATGTGTATTTTTTCGGCAGCTGAGATACACATGTATGGGATACTATAAACATCTAGACTTAGCTCTTTGGCGATGATCTCTTCTCGCTCAGGGGCTTGATCCAGCTTGTTGAATATTATGAGCATTCTGCTCCTGTTGACGCCTATCTCGCGTAGTAGTCTGATGCCTTCATTTATCTTGAGTTGAAGAGTCAATAATGGGTCTGTGATGTCTAGAAGCAGTACCACGACGTCGCTGCTTCTGATATCTAATAGATTGAGTTTAAAGCTCTGGATAAGCCGTGGATCAAGGTCCAGCATAAAACCAATAGTATCAATGAATATTACAGTAGTCTCATAGTCAATGAAACGCTTCTGATATTTGCTGCTCAGAGTCGTGAATGGACGGTCACTAACCGGCTTATTGTCACCTGTAACGACGTTAAACAAACTGGTTTTACCAGCGTTATAGAAACCAGCTATACACACAACGGGGAACCCAAGTTCATTCTTACGCTTCCATATGCGCTGACTCTTCTCCTCCATTAGCTTATCTATCTCTTCATTAATACGAGCCTGACTCCGGGTAAGCTCCCTTAGTTGTCCATGGAAGGCGTACTCTCCGCCTGCTCGGAAGAAGGGACGGTCATTTGTGTAGTTGACTGATGCTTGGAGTTTGTAGAAGGGTGTCTGTTTTTCTAGTCTTGCTGCTGCTATCTGTAGTTTGCTAAGAGTGTCTGATGCCATCTGATCGAATATCTCTAGGGTCAGCTCGTATCGGTCTATTACCTCGATGTCCAACGCCATCATGAGGTTTAGTTTCTGGCTACTACGTAGAATATTGTAGAATATGACAAGGTTTGCATCCAGCCTATTCTTCTTTTTCCGTATCTCCTTGACCTTTCCACTGCCTACATGGTATTTGGCGAATGGTCTGTAGCGTGTTTGGATAACCTCACCCACTACCTCGATACCAAGACTTTCAACTAGTCCCTTGAGTTCGTCCATTTTTACCCTATATACGCTATGGTCGTGCACGTTGGTCTTGAGCATGCACAGTATCGCGCGGGCTTCTTGGTTGTCAATTAATAGTGGTTGGCGCTCCATAAGTAGGAGACAAGGCGCATTGAGTGTTAAAAAGGGATTGATGGTTAACGGGTTAAGTTTTGTAATATTGCTTGATGGTTCTAGTCATGGGGTAGAAAAGTTCAGAAACACCATATAGATAGGTTAAAACTATATAGAGAATAAATTTAGGATGGACTAATTTTATATTTAAGATGTGTAATGATTATTTCATCTGTAGGGTGGGTTCATTAATCATGGTACATTAACCACTCCTACAGATATTATCAACTCAGAAACCATCACTAATAAACCAACACATAGACTAACTCAGGTTCTCTGAACGTATCTGTTCCAAGTCCTTCTCAGATACCCCTTCCTTGGCTAGTATCTCCAATATTAGATCAGTTTTAGCTCTACAGTACTCATCAACATCTTTTGCGGATTCAGCCAGACTGAGTTTCAACTCCTTGTACCTCTTAAAATCGCTAGGATTTTCGTTTAGATGTTTCTTCAGCAATACATGGTTTCGATAGGCGATAGAGTCTTTGTGACAAACGTATAGATTGTGGATATGTTTAGAACGGGTATCTAGTTTGAATGCTTCTCGTTCTTTTATTCCCAGATCACCAATGTGCCTATAGCCAAAAGCCGCCAGTTGTTCTATAATCTTAGGGAAAACACGCCAGTCATCCAAAACAATATCTATATCGATTACTGGCTTGGCGCTCATACCCGGGATTGATGTGCTACCAACGTGAACCATATCAACAACGTATGTACTGATCTTTTCCCAGATTGGTGCACGTAATTCTTCAAACCATTTAACCCAATCAGGATTATAGGACTCAACACATATAGGCATACCAAGAAAGAAATACACATTGAGATAAAATAATCGGTCAAACTGATGTATCCGCGATATTGTCTAGTGATTCTATCGCATAGACACCGATCTGAGCCATCAATCGCCCAATACGCAGCCGTAGCCCAGTCTCAACATGAGCCCCCTTATGCTCAAGAATACCTGTAAACCGCTTGTTTAGGTTCAAACCCTCCTCATCGAAATCAGTTAAAACAAGCACATTGCTATACTTTGCAGTTAGCTCATCAGCCAAATCAAAATCATTAACACCAGAATGGCTCAAAACATCTAGGTTTGCAGTACATCCAAGTGCTTTTACTGATTCAACATCTCTGAGACCCTCTACGATAACAACATCAACATATTTATCCAGTTCACAGAGAAGTTGTTTTAGCTCGTTTAGAGCTTCTTTTCTTTGTTGACTGAATTTCAACTTGTTCACCTTATGAGTATCAGTGAAAGATCGTTCACGTTTGTACCTGTGGGACCTGTGAGGATGTAGTCATCCAGTTCTTTGAAGAAAGTATATGAGTCGTTTTCCCTGAGATACTTTTCTGGGTTCAATTCTTTCTCCATTGAACGCTTCAAAGTGTATCCATCAACAAAGGCTCCGGCGGACTCTGTTGGACCATCAATACCATCAGTAGCCAACGCAGCCACCAGACAAGACAAACCATCCAATCTTAACGATGCCCCTAAAGCTACCTCCATGTTCCTACCGCCAACTCCATTCCCCTTGACGGAAACAGTGGTTTCTCCACCAATAATCACTGCCGCTGGTTTCTTGAGAGGTTGATCTCGTTTGATTATCTCTTTAGCAATGCCTGTGAGTATCTCTCCTACCAGACGTGCCTCACCCTCAATGAAAGTAGATAATATCATTGGGTTATAGCCTAGGTCTGCTGATTTCTTTTTGGCTGCTTTAGCTGCGATTAGGTTGTCCGCTATGAGAATATTATGAACTTTATTGAATACAGGGTCATCTTCTTTTGGAGTATCATAAATAGCGCCTTCTACACCTCTACCGATACGCACTCGAATATTCTCCGGTGCATCACTCCATAAACCATACTTAATAAGAACCATCTTAGCGTCAACAAAGCTAGATGTATCAGGAGCAGTTGGACCACTCGCAATAATATCCAAGGGGTCACCGATAACATCACTCAGAATCAAACTAATCACACGTGCAGGACTACAATGACGCGCAAGCTGTCCTCCTTTGAAGGCTGAAAGATGCTTTCTAACAGCATTTAACTCGTTTATGGTTGCTCCTGCTTTTAGAAGACTACCAGTTATTGACTGTAGATCATCAAGACTGATTTCCTTTGCTGGGTAAGGCATTAACGCTGAGCCTCCCCCGGAAATTAAGGTGATTACCATATCATCTTCATTGAGGCTGCTTGTTAGCTCAAGCATCTTTTTCACCCCTTCGACTCCTGCTGTAGAGGGAACCGGGTGATGAGCACCATGAAGTGTGATGTGTTTAAGCGATATGGTCTTCTCGGTCCCCTCCAAGACATTCACTAAACCAGAATCTATCCTATCACCAAGCAGTGTTTCAACGGCTTTCGCCATCAATCCCCCCGCTTTACCTCCGCCAATTACGTAGATTCTATTTACCTTGGAGAGTTCAACAAACCCCCCCATAAAACTCAGAACATCATCCTGTAACTTTAACGAGTTATAGATAGCCTGCTCAGGGTCAACTGCCTCTAATGTAGCCTCCAAAATACTACAAGCATCATCCCTGAGCCTCTTAGAAACATCATTAACACCATTCTGAATCAACTGAGCCCTATTCTTGATCATGTAAACCCTCGGCTAACTAAGAAAAAAGGTGCTTATTGGATAAAAGATTGTAGGGGGTTTATTCCCTGACTATGTACTCGTTTGCACGTGGTGGGGTCGGGTCCATGCCCTTCCTTACACGTACTTTCTTCACTGTGTCCGCTAGCATGCTATCAGGCACAGGAGCATAGTGGTCAAATGTCATCTGCCAGAAAGCCGTACCACTCGTAGCTGCACGCATCTCCTGACTGATTCCAAGGGTCTCTGCAATGGGGACCATTCCTGTGATGTTGACGATTGGTCCTTCCTGCTCGACATCCCTGATGCTTCCACGCTTGCTGCTTAACAAACCAGTAACGTTACCCATCTCAGCAGCGGGTACACGTACCTGTATTATGCTGATCGGTTCAAGGAGCGTTGGGTTTCCGCTTAGAATTCCTGCGAATAGTGCCTGTCTTACACATGGCATCATCTGTGCGGGTCCACGGTGAACTGGGTCCTCGTGGAGTTTGATATCAACCATGTCTACTAGTAAGCCTCTGACGCTTTCACCTGCTAGTGGACCGTCGTTTAGCGCCCACTGGAAGCCACCGCTGATGTGCTGCTTTACTTCACGGAGTCCTTGGATTCCTGTGGTTGTGTCGATCATCATGTTGGCGTTCTCGTTGATAGCGAAAACTTGACGAGCCTCTCGTGTTGTCCAGCCAACCTGATCCTTGAGGATTTCCTCGATCTTGCTGCTGCTAACGATCTCGCTGATCTCCCCAGTACGGATGAGGTCAACAATCTTGGGGTCAAGTGGACTAAACTTGAAGAATACCCTGTTGTGTTTATTGGGGCTCTTACCCATGAATGGTCCAACCTCTTCCCTGATTGTCTCACGGTAGACTACTGTAGGCTCACTCTGGATAATATCCAAGTTATACTGGCTCTTCAGGTCCTTGACAGCAATTTCTAGGTGAAGCTCACCCATACCAGCCAACAGGTACTCGCCAGTCTCTTGATTAATTGTCGTTACTAGGTTAGGGTCCTGTATGCTCATCTTCTGCATTGCGTCAATTAGCTTTGGTAGGTCTGTTGGTCTCTTTGGCTCTACTGCTACTGTTAGCACTGGGTCTGATACGTATTTGATTGACTCGAAAGGTACGGGGTCCTTGTCCAGCAACTCGTCTCCGATGATTGTTTCACCGGCACGACCCTCGCTTAACCCCATCAAGGCAACAATGTTACCTGCTGGAATCTCGTCAACTATCTCACGATAAGCACCCATATAGATGCTGACCTGCTGAGCCTTGGCTGTCTTTTCTGCGCCGATCAAGTTCAGGTCGTCGCCCTTACGGATGGTTCCACTGAAGACTCTGCCTGTGCTGATTACGCCTGCCTGTGGGTCGATGATGACGTTGCTGATACAGATGACCAGTGGTCCTTTTGGATCAACCGCCATCATGTATTTTCCCATCTCGCTTTCAAGATCGCCTTTCCAGATATGGGGGATACGACGTGGCTGATGCACATCTGGGTTGGGTATCTTGTGAACCGCCATACCCAGAATAGCCTCGCTCAATGGAAGCAGCTCCTGTAGCTTTTCAAGCTCATCGTTCTTGTACATCTCTAGGATTTTTGGTAGGGTCAAACCTTTCTTGGCGAGCATTGGTAGGGTGAATCCCCATCTGTCTAATGCTGAGCCAAAGGCAACCTCACCATCACCTGCGTTGATGGTCCACTCGTTCCTGATCTCCTCAGAGCCATAGGTCTGAACGATCTCGTTAAACTTGCGTATGATCCTCAAGAGTTTCTCTTGGATCGCCTCTGGGTCCATCTTCAGCTCCTTGATGAGCCTATCGAACTTGTTAATGTAGCACACTGGCTTTACGAACTCCTCCAGTGCGACTCTGAGCCTTACCTCAGTCATAATCTGGAACTCTTCTACTGCGTCTACAAGTAGAACGCAGCCGTCCAGTGCCCTCATGGCACGAGTGACTTTACCGCTAAAGTCTACGTGTCCTGGGGTATCGATGAGGTTGATAACATACTGATTGCCTTCCTCTTCGTATAGTAGGCTGATGTTTGCTGTTTTGATTGTGATGCCTCTCTTTTGCTCCTCTTCGAGGAAGTCGAGAGCCCTGGCTTCTCCGGCACGTGTGGGTGCCATCAAACCAGCCATGGCAAGTAGGCTGTCGCTCATGGTAGTCTTGCCGTGGTCAATGTGGGCAATGATACCAATGTTACGGACCTTCTCCTTGTCATGCATTAGTTTGAGTATTTCTCCGGTTTGCTTGAATCGTGGCATAAAGATCTGATTCCTTTATCCTAAGTTGACTATAGACACAAATAGGAGTCTTTTAAACCCTTTCGTAAATGGGTACTAGGTGCTTGTCGATTACACTGAATATATAGGCTATATGTCTGGATAATTACAAAGAGTTGAGATAAATACAGTAAGTGTGGACGTTAACCACACCAGTCCATAATTGCATGAGCAGTAACCTTGACCGCCCGGATATAATCATCCAAGTCCACCCATTCTTCAAAGCCTCCGGTGGTTGATAGGTCGCCAGCCAGTGGACCATATCCTACGTTATTGATTCCGCTGATTAGTACAGGTGTTCGTAGGTCGCTCTTGGAGTATAATGGATTGCTGAATGGTCGTTCACCTGTTACGTCCTCTATTGCGTTACTGATGGTTTCAACGATTGGGTGGTCTATGGGTATTTCTACGCCTTGGGTTCCTTGAATCCAGTCAATCTTAGCAGGGTGCTCCTTGAGCCAAGGATCAGCCATAGATACCTCTTGGACATATTCTTCGACCTTTTTAACAAGTTCATCTATGTCCTCGTGTGGTGGGAAAGTTAGTCCAACACCGATTGTACATCTCGGGGGTACATCAGTTAGATTTGAAGG
>JAHLLU010000051.1 GCA_020444005.1 archaeon | reverse complement strand
TGTAATTAACGCCGTGGATATGCCGGTTATTCTCTATAATGTCCCCAAGTTTACAGGATACAGCGTCAACCCCAAGGTGGTCGCAAAGATCGCTAATGAATGCAGTGGCTTGGTGGCCATGAAGGATAGCAGCGGTAATCCGGGTAACATGGCGGAGGTCATCAGGCTCTGCGGAGACAAGATTAATTGTCTGAGCGGTTCAGCGGATATGATCCTCCCCACGTTGATGCTGGGGGGAAAAGGCGCTATTGTTGCCGTTGGTAATATAATCCCATCGGAATGTGTTGAACTCTACAAAGCCTATAAGAAAGGTGACCCGGGGACAGCTGGGAACTATCAGCATAAGGCGAGTTATGTGAATAAGGTCTTGGTTAGGGAGCTCCCACAGATAGCTGCGATCAAGTACGCGGTTTCGGAGAAGGGATTTGATGCAGGGGTTCCAAGGAAGCCCTTAACTGAGCTAACACCGGACGCTAAGGCTGCTGTTCGTGAGGCTATGAAGCTGTTTTAATCTCTTTTATCATGGCTGTCTTGTTTTGATAATAGACAGCATCTATTTTCATAAAGTTCATTTTCTCCCAGAAACCAAGTGCCTCAGCCTCAGAATCGATCTGAATAAAAGCTACGCCAATGTTTCGAGCGAAATCCTCAATCTTCAGGTATAGTGCTTTTCCGTATCCGTTTCCACGCTGATCTTCCTTGATGACAATATTTTCGATGTATAAGGTGTTATGCTGGTATGCCTTGGAGTCATCCATCAACAGTATCTCGGCGTACCCAAACTCGTCTCCAACTACCCAGTGTGAACCCTGACCGTAATCGTCTCTGGGTCCCCTGAGCACCATTAATCCATCTGGAGAATATGATCGCCGGTGTCTTGCTTTGATGTTTGTGCTCAACGGGTTCTCGGTATGCTGATACCCGTCTCTTGTATTCAGTTTTATCATATTGACGCCCGGTAAGAAGGTTGATATTTATTAGAGATGGCTGTAGACTAACCCTACACAACTGGTGAAAGCTGATTGGTACTTGAGAACCTAGGAAGCAACCTCTACAATGCTATACAGAAGCTGGTGAAAGCCCCAGTCGTAGACGAGGCAACAGTAAAGGAGCTAGTAAGAGACTTCCAACGAGCCCTACTACAGGCAGACGTAAACGTAGCCTTAGTTATGGAGCTGAGTCAGAACATCCAGAAACTGGCTCTTGAAGAAAAGCTACCACCGGGCATCAGCAGAAGAGAACACATAGTCAAGGTAATCCACGACGAACTTACACACTTCGTAGGCGACCAGCCTCAGGAGCTAAAGATCGTCGCTGGTAAGCAGAACGTCTTGATGATGGTGGGTATTCAGGGAAGCGGTAAGACCACCCACAGCGCGAAACTGGCTAAGTATTTCCAGAAACGCGGTTTCAAGGTGGGACTCATCTGCGCAGATACCTTCAGACCCGGCGCATACAACCAGTTGAAGCAACTCGCGGAATCAATAAACGTGCCCTTTTACGGTGAACCAGACGCTAAAGACGCGGTAGCCGTAAGCAGAAGAGGCGTAGCCCACTTCAAAGACCGAGAAGTAGTCATACTAGATACCAGCGGACGCCACAAGGAGGAAACCGGACTCATCGCAGAAATGCAGCAAATAGAGAAAGCGGTCAGCCCCCACGAGGTAATCTTGGTACTGGATGGCACAATTGGTCAGCAAGCATCAGCACAGGCCACAGCATTCAAAGAAGCCACCAAGGTCGGAAGCATCATCGTATCCAAGCTTGACGGTACAGCCAGAGGCGGGGGCGCATTGAGCGGCGTCGCTGCCACAGGAGCACCCATCAAGTTCATCGGAACAGGTGAAAAGATCGAGGACCTTGAGGTTTTCGTTCCAAGCAGGTTCATAGGACGACTCCTAGGAATGGGAGACATCGAGGGTCTTGTAGCCAAAGTCAAGGAAGCCGAGACACCGGTCTCAGAGAAGGATATAGCCGCCATGATGAGCGGTAAGTTCAGTCTCCAAGACATGTACAACCAGTTTGAGGCAATGCAAAACATGGGACCACTCCAAAAAGTACTTGGAATGATCCCCGGATTCAGCTACCAACTACCAACCGATGAGGTAGAAAACGCGGAAGAGCGTCTCAAGAACTGGAAGGTCATCATTCAATCCATGACTCAGGAAGAAAAGGAAGACCCCAAGGTGCTGAACCGGAGTAGAATCCAGCGCGTAGCGCGTGGAAGCGGCCGAGACGAGCGAGAAGTAAGAGAACTTATAAAACAGTATAATACTATGAGGAAAATGCTCAAACAGATGAAAGGCAGCCGAAGGATGAGGCGCCAAATGCCTTTCAAGATACAATGAGGAAAGAAAAATGGCAAAGAGTAAAGGAATACGGAGAAAGAGCAGGAGCGCCCTAACTAAAAAAGTCAGGGACAAAGGAAGACTCCCACTTAGCAGACTACTTACTAGTTACGAGGAAGGCGAGAAAGTCGTCATAAACATCGACTCAGGCATCCACAAGGCAATGCCACACAAAAGATACCAGGGTAAGGTTGCCACAATCGTGGGACAGCGGGGAAAAGCCTATGTTATGGAGATTCCACAGCGGAAGACAGTCAAAACAATTATCACCACCGCGCACCACATTAGAAAGCACAAGGATGCATAACCATGTCAGTAGCTGAAAAAAGGGAGATCACAGTCGCCGAAGCGCGTAAACTATTGATGGATAAGGCCGAGGAGCTTGACCCCCTTCAGCGCAGGGTATTGGAGTATACGATTAGGTTCAGTAAGCTGGATAGCACATCGGCGGGGGAGCTTACAGAGAAGCTCATGAAGGAAGCTGATATTGACCGTGGGTTGGCTGTTCAGATGGTTAACGCTATGCCTGAGACTGTTCCCGAGATCAGAACCTTCCTTGGAAGGCAACGTATCATCGCAGAAGATACTTTAAACAAGATTTTAGATATAATTGATAAATACCGGGTAGAAGAATAACTACCTAGAGTACATCCCTAGAGGTAATGCACATTGTATAGAGAGCCTAAAAAGTATGAAGAATACGCTTACGTCCTAGATTATCTACCACACGGACGACCTGGGGCTCCACGGACATCACACAGCGCACAGGGAACACTCCAGTTATTGGGTAATGAATACTTCACGCTGCTAGAGGCTACGCCAAAGGACGACGCAGAGTACAATATTAGAGACAAGATATTCGTGGGTAAGGGAGACAGAGCCCTAGTAGACCATATTCTTGGACGAATCGCCTATGATGAATTGACATCATCTGCGAAAGCTGAACTACCACAAGCCATAGAGGTAGTGGTTCGTGAGAACGAGAAGCGGTTCATCGACTTTATTAATGATAGTCCTAGTTTGACGCCGCGTATGCATAGTCTTGAGCTTATTCCGGGTATAGGTAAACGCTTGATGTTCCAGATACTGGAGCTAAGGGAGCGTTACCCATTCGAGAGCTACGAGGACCTGAAAGAGCGTACAAGCCTTAGCGACCCAGTGAAGTTGATCTCGCGCAGGGTTTTGAAGGAACTCAGCGAGGAAGAGAAATACTACATCTTTACTCGTCCAGTTTAGCGGGGAACAATCACGGTAAACATGGTTTATCCCGTAGATAACCCCGTTTGTTTGCATTATCTTTTTAAGAATCCTCTTGGCTAGTGTGATAGACTAACAATGAAAGCTGCCGACTATAAGTATAAGAAAAATATGGCGTACACTAGGCGCAAGTATATGGGCGGTATCCCCGGTTCAAAGATCGTAAAATTCACCATGGGGAACACCAGCAAGGACTTCTCACACAGAGTAGAACTCGTAAACATCAAGGATGTCCAGATAAGACACAACGCCTTAGAGTCAGCGCGTATCGCGGCAAACAGGGTTATGGAGAAATTCGTCGGCAGAGATAACTTCATGCTGAAGATAGTCCCCTATCCACATCAGATCATCAGGGAGCACAAGAGAGTTAACGTCGCACAGGCGGACCGATTCCAGGAAGGAATGAAGAAAGCCTATGGTAAGCCTACCTTTGTAGCGGCGAGAATAAGCAGTAAACAGACTATCATCGTTGCTGAGATAGACAAACGAAACGTAGAGTATGCGAAAACTGCTCTTAAACGTGCATCTGCAAAGTTCCCTAGCCCCTGTAGGATCGTTGTATCCGAGATTTAATCCCGTTTTTTGGGAACCATTTTTACTTTCAATCACTTGATTCATTGGTGATTAGGCTTGTATGACTTAGAGTTAGAGCGCGTGGTCTCAGAGATAAAAAAACGTGAAGCAGATAAGGTTCTTCTACAGCTTCCTGATGGCATGCGTCCATTTGCTTATCAGCTTGTGGATGCAATCGAGAAATCAACAGAGGCTACTGTGTTTCTCAGTGGGGATTCATGTTATGGGGCATGTGATATTGCTCTGGCTCAGGCAAAGCAGCTTGATGTTGATTTGATTGTTCATTATGGGCATACTCCTATGGTGAAGCACCCTGAGATGCCTGTGATCTATGTTCATGCAAGCATCGATGTGGATGTGGATAAGATGATGGAGGAGGTTCTCCCCAGTCTCAGCGAGTACAAGGTGATCGGACTTACCACTACGGTTCAGCATACGCATCAGGTCGATGAGATGAAGCGAAAACTTGAGGAAAAGGGAGTCAATGTTCTCGTGGGCAAGGGTACGGGTAAGACGCCTCTTGACGGTCAGATACTGGGATGTAGCTACATGACAGCTATCAACATCATGGACAAGGTAGATGTTTACCTCTATATTGGCGGAGGAAGGTTCCATCCCACTGGAATAGTCATGAGCACAGGCAAAGCCGTTATTGTGGCTAACCCTTACAATGGTCAAATCTCCAAAATCAGCGAAGACGATTTGATGGAGGTAGCCAAGCGTAGAGTAGCCGCCGTTACAGTTGCTAGGAGCGCGAAGAAATTCGGTATTCTGGTCTCATCAAAGCCGGGTCAGAATAACTTTGAGAAAGCCGTTGAACTCCAGAAAGGACTCAAGGAACAAGGGAAGGAAGCAGTAATCATCTACATGGACGAGATCAAGGCAGACCATGTGAACAATTACAGTGAACCAGAGATACTTGTGAACACGGCTTGCCCAAGAATAGCAATTGATGGCATAGATGGAATAGATAGACCAATGTTGACTATCAACGAGACCGAGGTAGTGCTTGGAATCCGGACTTGGGAGTCTCTTTGGGGTAACTCCTACATGGAGTAACCGCGATGTTTAATACAAACGGGTAAGGATACAGAGTGATCAATTAGGATCACATCACATTCAAAGAAAAAGTGTTCATGGGGGGCAAAACCATGGACCGAATCATAGATACACAGGAAAGAGAATAATGCCAAAAAAGAATGAACTGGAAAAAAAGGTTTTTCCAGGCGAAAAACTAGCCGTCATAGAGGAATACAACGACGGCCCAGGAACGTATCAAGAAGAAGGAGAAATTCGTTCTACAGAGATAGGTGAAACCAAACTCGACTCTGAGAGACGAGCTGTTTTCATTAAGAAAGCTACACCCGAGGTAATCACTCCAGAGAGAGGTATGGAGATTATCGCTGAGGTGGGTAGTGTCGCGCGTAAGGATGCTCGTATTGATATCTTCATGATGGATGGACATCATATTCACCCAAGCTACAGTGGGGTTGTCCACATCAGTGATATCAGTCGGGATTACGTTAAAAACATCGATATGGCTCTCAAGAGCGGAGATATCATTAAGGGTAAACTGGTAAACGTCGTGAATAGGCTTAACCAGACGAGTCTTGAGGGTTCAGAGTATGGGGTTATCTATGCTTACTGCAGTCGATGCGGTGGAGTCTTGGAGATGAAACAGAAAAAGTTGGTTTGCCCCGACTGTGGAAGAATTGAGAGAAGAAAAACGGCTAAAAGCTATGGAACGGAGAAACTGATATGAAGATCAATATAACAAAACGCGAGGAAGGCGTAGTAGAGTTTGATTTCAGTGGAGAGGGACATACATTACTGAATCTGCTCCAGTCAAGCCTCATCGAGGATAAGAACGTGGAGATGGCTGGATACAGCAAGCCCCACCCATTGATGGACAGAAGCAGGCTTTTCTTGAAACTCAAGAAGGGCGACAATGTTCTTGAAGTGGTTAAGAAAGCCAGCGAGAACGCTGACGGTAAACTTGACGAGTTTCTCGGAGAGTTTGAGAAAAGCCTATCAGAGTTCTAATCCTTTTCTATTTTTAGGTAAACACACTGAAGCAGGTGCATATTTCTCAGGTCAAACCAGAGTTTAGATCAATAGGAGTAACTGCGCATAGGATAGACGGGAAATTTCTGATTGTGGGAGTGGTTTATCGGGGAAAAGACATTATCGATGGCGTGGTTTCCCGGGTTACTGGTGGTGGGCTTGGAGATGGGATCGCTGATATGCTTTGCGAGTCTAAGCATCATGGTCAAGTTAGGGTTATCATACTTGATGAAGTCATGCTCCCAGAGCCTGTTTCCGTGGAGAAGCTTTGGGAGGAAACAGAGAAACCGGTTTTATTGTTCTCGAAGAGCATGGAAATTGATCCAAGGTATCTCTTTGAGTACAAGGAACGGGTGGTTCGAGCTGCTGGAATAGATATGGAATCTGCGAGACGTGTACTTGATAGAATATTCTGTGAATCAGGCTCTGAAGCCCTTAGAATGGCGGATATTATTCTAAGGAATATAGTTAGGCTGCACAACGTTTAATAGTAGTTTATTCGCGTTAGAGTGCGGATTGGTGGTTTCAAGTTGAAATTTTGTCCAGAGTGTGGGGCTTTCTGTCAAGCAGACACAGAGAAGAAATGTTACGTGTGCCCAAAATGCGGGTGGGAGGAGCCTCTGGAAGATACACGGACCATAACTCGGAATAACAAAGCTACCGACAAGATAATCGTGATCGGTCAGAAGGAGCGCAAGCTCAGTACAATGCCCAAGACAAAGATAAACTGTGAGAAATGCGGTAACGATGAGGCTTATTGGTGGATGGTTCAGACACGGAGCATCGATGAAAGCACCACGCAGTTCTACCGGTGCACAAAGTGCGGTTACACTTGGCGTGACTATAGCTAGGCGACGGTTTTTTAACTAGTCATATCCTTTATCTGGTTAGCATATTCGAGTGATTTACATTGTTTGAGGTTGAAGTTTCAAGAATTGATCCATTCAGGAGCCTCGTGAAGGCGCTTAGCGTTATCGTCGAGGAGGGCACCTTCATTATGAATGAGGCACAGATGAAGCTCCTCGCCATGGACCCAAGCCACGTGGCTATGGTGGATTTTGAGTTACCAAGCAGCTTTTTTGATAGCTATAAATGCGAAGGAGAGCCAAAGCTATCTATTAACATCAAGGAGTTTCTACGGTTCCTAGATAGGGTAGACCGTGATGAACAGGTTAGAATCGTACTAAACGAGGAAAAAGCACGTCTAGTGATCCACTGTAAACGTGGAGGACATAGCAGAAGATTTGAGATGCCCATACTAGAGCCACTGGAGGAAGAGGTACCCCAGCCCAAGATATTCTTCAAGGGTAAGGCGAGGGTCACAAGCGACGCGCTACGCATGGCTATCAGGGACGCAAACCTGGTCTCCGAACACGTTAAGGTAGAGATGGAGGAAGGCTTGCTCAAGATTAACGCTGAGGGCGATATGGGAAGCAGCTTCAGCGAGTGGGAGGCAGACAGCGACGATATCTTAGAGCTGAAGGTTGATGAGGCTAGTAACGCCACATTTACACTGAGCTACTTGCAGGATATCGCGAATGCCGCTGGCGCTAACAGCGAGGTCGCCACCATCGAGCTGAGCACTGATATGCCCATCAAGATGGATTTCGAGATACCGCAGGGTAGACTCGTCTATTATCTAGCTCCATGCATCGGAGTCTAACTACATATTTAACGCCGTTTTTTGCCGTTAAGGTAACGGTTTTTTACATATATCAAGTCGTAATCAGAGCATTTTTAGGGCTGGTTTTGCTTTTAGAAGCGGTTTAACGGCTTTACCGCGTTACCCCCCCCCCTCCCTGTTAGCGGCTAACCTAGAGAAGTTGTTTTTGAGAAGGTGGCTACCAGCTTTCACGATTTCGCGTAGCCGAAGACAACACTAATGTCGCAAACGGAGCGTGGTTTAACTTCCGAGTTCGGAATGGGTTCGGGTGGGTCCCACGCCCTTTGGCCGGTTACCAACCATACAACCCTAGGGCTTTTCTTTAAACGTTTCGGTGGGGTCTAAATACTGGAACTCCACGACCCAGATGTACATCTCTGGGTCATATTCTCCGTATATCTCGGTCCATACTTTCTTGAACTCAGTTTTTTCGGTGAATCCTTCTCTCTTGACATCTTCTAGTGTGATGTCGCCGAGGTATTGCGGGTAGATGTCTGTGATGAGTATCTTGTCTGGTAAGGTGGTTTGATAGTTTTCTCGTAGGCTGTATTTTCGCCCTATTTTGAGTCTTGGTTGTTTTAGTCGTCGGGTTTGTGTTTTAGTGCCTTCCCTTATTTTTGTGATGAATTGTTTTTTGAATAGTAGGGTCAAGTGTGGTTTTTGATTTGTTTTTATTTGGTTTAGTTATTGTGTGTTGAGTTTTAGCAAATATTAGAGACACGGTTACTGTTTGGGGTTAAATTCTGTGGTTTTATACCATGAATAGAATATTTTATATTCAACATCAATTAAAACATTCTATAATCATGAGGGGGACTCCAATTCTACCGGATTACCCTAAAGTAGTATTGGATGGGAGCGCTGTAGTCATCCATTACGAGAATGGGGAACGCGAAGTTTGGGGATATGAACCTAATGTGAAGATTGCTAATGAGGTAGCCTCAGATATTGAGATTGGGTTAAAGGCCATTAATTATATCTCTCTGGAGTTGATGAAGGACCTAAGTGAGCTTGCTGAGCAGGTAGGAACGCTAGGAATACCCGAGGAATACGTCAACGAGTATATCTATGAAGGTTACTGCAGGTTATCAAAATGGTTTCAAGAGCTAGATACAAAACCAAAGATAAGACAAGAGAAGCGTATACAATAATTTTTAAGTAAAGAATGGTTTGAATCTATAGGTTATGAAGAGGGATTTGTCTCGGAGCGTCAGGAGAAAACAGGTTCTGGGATATGTTTTGGATAAGGGCTTTGATGGAGCAAGCATCAGAGAGATAGGGAACCAGTTAAGGGAATCAGACCAAGATGTCCCTATTGCAGCTATAATTAGTCTTCTAGATAGGTTGGTTGAGTCAGGGCAATTAATTGAGAAAAGGAACGAAGTCACACAAGGGTATTTCCGTAGACTCTTTGACCCCAGATATGTGCAGAGTAATAACCGTTCTTAGAGGCTCCCCCTGTTGGTGGGGGTAAACTTATATCTTGTTTTTGCATGCTCATGTGTTGGCGGGGCTGTGGTCTAGTGGCTATGACGTTGGGCTCCAGAATATCATAATCTATGAAAACCGACCCTTCGGGGAATGAGGAGTTTCTGGAGCTGGGGAAACCCAAATGCCGAGGGTTCAAGTCCTTCCAGCCCCACCACCTTTTCATTTTAAGGATTTTTCATACAATGAAAATTGATGGTTTAAGTTTCCATATTCCTTTTTATAACAAACTCTGTGATAACCGCCGTATCAGATATGACGCCCCCTATTCTCATCGTTGACGATGATGAGGACATTCTAGAGCTATACAAGCTCATCTTAGAAGACGAAGGATATAGGGTGGATACTGCAAAAAACGGTAAAGAAGCATTAGAAAAAGCATTGAAAAATAGCTACTACCTAGCATTACTGGACTTTGTATTACCGGATATCAAGGGAACAGAAATC
>JAHLLU010000050.1 GCA_020444005.1 archaeon | reverse complement strand
TGAATTGCTCTAAATCATCTATCGAGTCATAACTCTCTTCAATACGATCTAGGAGTCCAACAAAACTCTCGTAAACATCTTCAGGCATCTGTCTAAATAGTCTCCAGTACACCTTACGCATATTCTTGCTACGGTTTCTGATCTCCTTATCATGACTTTTATGAAGCTTCACTTCCTCTGCGCCTTTAGCTGTTAAACTAAAGCGCTTCAAACTGGGATCGCTGTCTTCGTTAGGCTCTATTAACCCGTCTTCCTGAAGACTGCTTAATAGTGGATAGATGCTCCCGGGAGATGGTTTCCACTCAGCATAGTGTTCGATCTCTTCAGCAACTTCGCTCCCTGACATTGGTTTATCTGTGAGAAGAACCAATGTGATGGGTCGAAGCATGCCTCTTGGTACTCCCATTGGATGTCTTCGGTGTCTGTGAAATGGTCTCATTTATTGTTAACTCCAATATCGAATATGATATCGATTTCGATATCGAAAGCGATACCAACTTAAAAACTTATCCAATAAAATTAGAATCTATTACCCCAACCCTCTCTGAAAGTAATCTCAGAGATAGCCATGCGAGGCTCCTTATCCTTAGAATCATAAGAGAAACCAACGGGCAAAATAGACTCAACCATAAACCCATCAGGAACTCCCAAGGTTTCTGATACTAAGTTGGGATCAGAAGGTGTATAGGTAACTGTAGCCAATCCCCTTTCCTCTATCGCCAACGCCATATACGCAATACTCACCCACAAACTAGGTTTATAGTTCGGAGCCGAGGTATCTCCAACCACAACTATCAAAACAGGAGCCTCTGTCAGATTGGATTTTGATGGGCTCAATCCTTTCTCATTATACCATACCTTTCTTTCTGGGCTGAGATTCTCATAAAATCCTCTCTCCCCAGCTTCCGCTGATTCCCTGATCCTCTTTTTCATTTCAGGGCTTTTTACAATGATAAAGCGCCATGGCTGTCTATTACTTCCACTGGGGGCCTGTCTGGCGGTCTCAAGAATGTACTCGATATCCTCGTCTTTGATTAGTGTGGGTTTGAATTTTCTCGCTGTCTTTCTTTTAGTTGCTAGGTCAAGTATGGTCATGCCTATGCTTAGACATTGAGATGATAAATCGTTTAGGTTAAGGAGCTTCTTTTCTATACCTTTGATTAATTAATAGAATCTAGTATCTATGGCGTTTTTTCTAGGTTAAACGCCTTCTTTTATCTTTGTTTTCTCCGCTGCTCCCGGATGAAGAAAGAGATCAAACTAGTAAGATAGGTGTAAAGACTCATCTTCACGATATACCAGTCATTGAAGAGAACACTGCTTCCTTCCCAGTTCAAATCAGAGTAGCTATGACTGTAAACAAGAGTCAAAACAACCAAACTGAGAACGAGTACAATCAGCTTTCCGTTTGTTATTCTGTTTAACAGCCCCTCATGATTAGAATTTATTGGAATAGATCTTGGTTTCACTTCTCCCGGAGCAAATGGGCAAGCATTATTAATCATCTTGATACCTCCCAAATATCTCAATTGCGAGTTGGGTTGGCTGCATCAACTGTTCTGTTGCGTTTAGTTGAATGCCTCTTTCTCTTGCTTCTGATTCTAGTATGTTACGGCATGATGACTGTAAGTGGCATGATTTGCAGTTTCCCTCATAGAGATACCAAATTTTTAGACCGTTGGATTTACTCAGACTTACTATCACAGGGATATCATAGGCTGGGCTATGTGCATTCATAACGCCCTCTACAAGATTCACGGTTTTTATCAACAAGTTATTGGTTTCAGCAGCCTCCATGAATGCCTGTTCAACTTTTTTGTCAATAATTTGGTATGCCTTATGTATCGCTTGTCTGCTGATTCCAAGTTCGCGTCCAATATCTGATTGGGATAGATTATGACGCCGAAGTTCCCAGATTCTTGTCTCTCTGGGCGTGAGATACCCTACTCGAAAAGTCAACCCCGCTCAGGTAAACCTTTGTTTGTTGACGTTTAAAATAATTTGCAATGAAAAATGAGGTTATTGGTATTGTCCACGAGCTGTTATTGGCCAAACAGCACAAACATAACCATCTTTTACCACGACCATCTCGTCATGCTGATTAACCGTGGTGCAGCAATGGTTTGGTGTGAACTCTATCTTCTGACCCCAACGTAGCTTGTTCCTATTAGGATCGCCTTCCTTGAAGTATATGGTACCGTGCTCCTCACTGAGTCCTACTCTTTCAAAGTCTAGGTACTCACCATCAGCCTGAACAAGTACAACTGGCTCCACTCCCGCGTGTCCACCGGACATCACTTTAGCTCCTGCATCAGTGACTACCCGGTTTTGGAAGTTATCACTGATTACCTGTGTTAATACTGTGAGGCTGTTCTTGAAGTAGACATCATTGATGGTCTGCCAGCCATAACCACTGCCTTCTTTTCCGGCGCCAAAGACAAAACTACCCGGCTCAATCTCGGTAATACCCGGATAAGTACCTGTTACCTCATAGGTAGCTGTGCTTCCAGCTGATACTATCTCAACATCTATTCCCGCTGCTCTAATGGCTTCAGCGGTATCAACTGTAAGCTTGTCGCGTTCAAGGGCTGTCTCTTTTGGTACTGGGTTCTCGTATCCATAGATTCCCCTAAACCTGAGTCCCGGGAGCTTGACGATTCTTTTCGCCATCTTGACGGCATCTTCTCCTAGTGATACACCGCAACGTCCATGTGTAATCTCGATTATCACATCTTGTTTCACGCCCCAGCGTTCAGCGATTCTACTGATCATTTCGGCTTCCTGAAGATTGTCGAGGCTTGTCAGAACCTTGCCTTCTCCCATGGCGACTGTCATGCCTACAAGTCTTTCTAGTTTCTTTGGGTCTGAGATTTCTTGGCTGATTAGAATATTCTTATCTCCGTATAGGATTCCACTGTTGAGCAGTACCTCTGCTTCACTCAGCTTCTGAGTCATTACACCACAAGCCCCAGCTTCGATCAACTTGTTACATATTGCAGCTGCCTTGAAGGTCTTCGCGTGGGGTCTGACATTTACTTTTGCTTTCCTAGCGAATTTGAACATCTTATCGAGGTTCCAATGGAATTTCTCTAAGTCAAGCATAAGCGCAGGTGTGGGTATTTCTTCAACCGGTTTTCCGATAAGTGACATAATTGATGAGTGGAGTATGGGCGCTTAACAGTTTCCAGTCTAGAAGTATCCCTTCATCATTTTCTCCATCCACTCTGGGATGGTTGCGTCCTTCTTATCATAAACCGGTACGTACGGTTTGATGTCAATAACTGGAGTGCCATCGATAGCGTCCAATGCACGTACTTTTACGCTGTTATCGGTTACTTCAACGATTTCAACAGCTGTTACTCCGATTCTGTTTGGTCTGTGTCTTGCTCTCTGTGCGAATATTCCTAGAAGAGGCATGTCTTGGCGTTCTTGAGGGTGACGTCTTAGGTGTTTCTCTGGGTTATACTCTGCCTCGTGGAGAAATGTGAGTACCATGAGGTGACTAAAGTCTTCTAATCCAAGTAACCCGGGGGCATACTCTGGTTCTAGTACTATTTCTGAGATTACTTCTCCCCAGTTCATATCAACTGCTTCAGTAACTGGTGATTTTACTGTGCCAATTATCTTGCATTCCATGCAATACAGAACAAGTTAATATGAATAAAAATGGAGGGGTTAGACAGTTACCCTATATCTGTCCATTAGTTCTTGGCGCTTGCCCTCGTTCCACCCAGTTACATCCGTATAGTAGCCAGTGATTCTGCTCCAGTGGCGCACGTTGTCGCTTCCACAGGTTGGGCACTTGTTTAACATTCCAGCTACTGTGTTCTGACAATTACTGCACACTGTCAGGTCCTTGGTGTAACTAAAGTATCCTATCTGGCTATTGCGGCAGATACGTTGTGTTAGTTTGTACAGCGCTTCGGGGTCGCTGCTGCTTTCCCCTATCCATGCGTGGAAGATATTTCCTCCGCTGAGGATTGGGAAGAACTTATGCTCTATGTCTATTCTCTTGCCAAGTGGTATCTTTGCTCCAACGTAGGTATGAGTGCCATTAGTGTAATAGACAGGCGCATCACGCTTCTTCACAAGGCTCTGGATAGTGGTCGTGTCTCCTTTTACCATCTGACGTGCAGCTTGCTTGTAATCGGGGCTAACTAGGTCGGCTACTGCGAAGGTCTGTGCAGTTGATTCAGCTGGTGTTCTTGCAAGCATTACTTTCCAGCCGCTTCTCATCTCCAATCCTTTTCTGAACTTTTCCATATCCAGTAAAAGTCTGACGGCCAGTCTTACAGCATCATCCGATTCATGAAGCTGGTTCCCGGTGAAGTATTCCACCATCTCGTTTACTCCGACCACCCCTATTACCTGAACCAGCTCATTGAAGTCAACTGCTGGTGGGCCCTTCTTGCCTGTTCGGGGGTCTCTTGGAGTCTGTGTGGCGAATGGAACCATATTGCTTCCTATGGCTTTGTCCATCCAGCGTCGTTTCGCTTGGAATACTCCCATGGCTAGCCTCATGTTCTCTTTTGCTATTGCGAGGAGTTTGTCATAATCGCCGTTTGCTTGGTACGCCATTCTGGGCATGTTTAGGCTTACTACTTGCCAGCCTCCCATGCTGAAGTGCATACCGTCTTGGAACCAGAGCTTTTCATTGAAGTGTTCATCAGTTTCGGGTGTATTTGCGAACTGATATGCGCAGCACTGGTAGCAGCTGATACCATTACCGTAGCCACGATACGCTGGTAACATGTTGTCAAAATATGGGGCTCCGAATTTTGAGACTGCCTCGTGTACAAGAAGCCAGAGGTCATCGTATTCTGGTTTGAAAAACTCTGGTGAGACATAGTTCTCGTTCTTTGGGAAGTTGAAGGGTTTACCCCAGTAGTCTCCCTCTAGTGCTACCTCGTTGATAGCTCTGAAGAACATCTGCACCTCATCTTCATAGTCTCCATATGTTTCTGGTCCTATCTGTCCCTGTTTGACTACGGGTACATCTTTCCAGATGTCAGGTACACCCATTGGGAGCTGTATATTGCTGAAGACAAGTTGTCCTCCGCGAGTAACATATGTCTGGGTCAACTCATAAAACATCATCTGGGCTAGCTGCTTTACCTTCTTGTAGTTCATACCCCTCAGGAAAGGCGCAAGGAACAATGTATAATACATGAATCCCTGACCGCCGCTGAAGTTTGTCTGTCCTGCTGCAAGAACCTTGACGCTGTGTAGTATGGCTACTTCTGGCTGTATTGCTGGTCCGGCTACACTGCTTCTGAATCCTTGACCATCAGGAATCAAGCCATAGTAGAGGAAGTATCTGAGGTCCCAGTCCTGACAGAATGGTCGGGTACCAAAGTACTCCAGTGTGTGAATGTGAATATCCCCTTTAGTGTGTGCAGTCGCGAGTTTTGGGTCCATAAGAAGTAAGTACTGCTCTTTGCTCAGCCTGTCCGCTTTCTTCTTGTGAACCGTCTCAGGGTTAGGTTGAAGATTTGCGTTCTCCTTGCTTTCAAAGCCACCCCCTGTGTCAATCTGGTAAGCGTCATAAATGGGTGCACCTACTCTTGTGAGCAGGTTTCTGTAGATCCCAAACTCTGGTACCTCGTGGCTCCATTCAAGAAGCAGGTTGTTTGTAACCTCTCTTATCATAGCTCCTGAAACGAATCTAGGCTTTGTGAGTCTGAATCTTCGCTCTACCTCATCCGCGATCTTCTCAGCAGTCAACTCGCTGATAGCCGGTATATCAAACATCTTCTCTGCTAGCTGAGTCTCTTTCCCTAGCATGTCCACGATGCGTGACTTATCCCATGGTATTAGATAACCGTCTGTAGTGTGAACCATGGGCATCCCCATGAATAGACTATCCGTGAAGAACTCGTCTATCCTTCTCTGAAACTGGGGCAAATCCCTATGCTTAGCCAAGCTTTAACATCTCCAACACTCTTCCCTCAATCAACGTAGTACCCTCGAACAGCTCCTCAGAGGGCTTCACCGTCTCCTTATCCCCAAGAGTTAGGATCGGTGGGTTTCCGAACATATTCATCATTACAAAATCTGTCTGGTTTTCTGTATCAAACCAATCTGCCTCAAAATCAATATTCTGCGACTTTAAGAATTCCTTTAGCTTGTCGCACTTTGGGCAATCGGGCAGTGAGTATACTGTGATCTTCATTTTGCGCAACCTCTAGCGTGCTAAATCCATGATGCACACTAAATTCTAGATGATAAAATACGTGGATTGTTCTATATAGCGGTGACTGTTCACTTCATAATACCCATAAGATGGGTTAGGGAGAATAATCACGATAAAGTGTGAAAAGTTGTGATTGTCACAAAATGTATGAATCATTATTCAAATAGGGAATGGTTTCACGAGATTTTATATATCCTGTATGATCTACATTATTCGAAGCGCACTGGATTATTCGGTGAAACCATATGACTATAATCATCTGCCTCGTTGGAACACACTACCGTCGAGCATTCGATGGCATAAGATACTGGAGCAAGATTCACGGAATAACCAAACTATACTTGCTGTACAGCGAGCCAAAAGGCGAAGGAGATCCGCCGGTCTTCAGTTATATGAGTAAAACTAACGCAGAGGAACTCAAAGACAAGCTAGAGATACTTGACCCCATAATGGTACCCTATAATCCAATGGAGCAACGCAGTGCATTCAGGACAATTTACAGAATTCTTCATCAAGCTAGAGAAAGCGGCGAGGATGTCTTGATTGACATTACTAGCACAACCAACCTTACAATGGGAATCGCATTAACAACAGCCTTGATGTTTAGAAACGCAAGAGTCTACAGCGTTCCCTCAAAGGAACCTGCTTGGTATGTAACTGGAAAACCCGGTGACCCAGAGTTTGAAGACTGGTTTGAGCGAAATAGGGAGCAAGACAGTAGAGACCCAATTGAGTTAAAGCTTCCTGGTTACAGGCTGGAACCTAGTAGTAAGCACGAGGAGAAGGAATGGGAGCGCGAGAAGAAGCTACTTGTTCTTCTTCATGAGAACGGAGGTGAGGCTGATAGTATCAGCGATATTATCAGGTGGTTCGGCTATAAGGCTGCCAATAGTACCCTGCGTAATAGGTTTAGTAGGATTGTTTCTCGGCTTGAGATGAAAGGTCTCGTTGACGCTGAGAAGGGTAGTAAGATGAAGGTGATTAGTCTCACTGACTTTGGTGAGATATTCGCAGAGGCATTAACTGAAGGCGCTGCTGAGTAATTTCGTTATATTTCATTTCTATGTAAAAACATGTTTTTACTTGACGGGTCTATTGATTCATATCAGGTATTCTCTCATTCAGTAATCTCAATCTATAATACTATACTACGCACACAAGTCTTAGGCTCCTTATCCATTTCAATGGGTTTAAGCTACCTTTTTAAAAGAGACCCAGTCACATCATTTTACACTGAGGGAACTGAATGAAAGTACAATTAACCTTGACTCCGGCTGAAGGCAAACGATTGATTGCTAAGGCTGTGAGTTGTATGGAAAATGTTCAATACGCATACAAGAATGGAACCCTGATTATCGCAACAAGTACCACTACTGGATACGTCGCTGAGGAGCTTCTTGGAAAGGATTTCGATAAAGGAATGTTCACTGCAGGCGTAGTAACAAAAGAAGGCGCCCATATTACAACTGCAGATGGCAGATACAAACACCTTGTCTTCGTTGAGGGTGAAATGAAAGAATGCACGACCCCTGAACTTGTACCCTATCTATCGAAGATGGGTCCTGATGATGTCTTCATCAAAGGTGCAAATGCGATTGATCCCTTTGGCGCAGCCGGTGTCCTACTACATGGTGGCGGTGGAGGAACCATAGGAACCGCATGGGGGCATATCACAAGAAACGGTATTCAATGCATTATCCCAGCTGGTCTTGAGAAACTAGTGCCTATTAGTCTATCCGATGCTACCTTGAGAATGGGAGCAAACGTTATCGATAAGGCAATGGGCTGGCCATGCGGAATAATCGTCATACAGGGACAGGTTATCACTGAGATGGAAGCATTCAACATGCTATTTGGGGTTGAAGCGATTCCTGTCGCAGGTGGCGGCATAGATGGCGGCGAAGGCTCGAAAGTTTTCCTACTTGAGGGTCCTACTGAGAACGCTGAAGCTGCTTACGAGTATGTTGATAGTATTAAGGGTGAGCCGGGGCTTAAGACCAAGCTCATGAAGAAACCCGATACCTTAGCATAACCATTCTATTGTTTTTGCACCATGGAAGGCTGCAAAGTCTTCCAGATTTTTTTCTAATCTGTCTCGGTAGTGTTCTGTTTCTTTGAATCCGGGTTCTGTCCAGTAGCCTCTGATGATGAGTTGTTCTTCTTTTCGATTCATCTTGGGCTCGATTCGAGCTACTATCCTTTCGCCGTAAATTACTGGCAGATGGTAGTAGCCGTAGACCCGTTGATCTACTGGGATGTATATTTCTAATTTAGACTCAAATCCGAAGAGACGCTTTATCCTGTCTCTGTTCCACATAAAGTTATCAAAATAGATAACCAGTTGAACATCATCAAAATCAAAGTCATCATCAACCCCCTCAAGACGAGTCCTATCCTCCTCCAGACAATAATAACGTCTAGACTCCCCCTCAAGTTCAATGCTCTCCACGTCTTCTTGTTTCTGGAGCCATTCCTCAATCTTTGAAGGTGTCATGCGTATCCTTGTTCTTTGATGTTGATAGTATTCACGTGCATCCTTGGGGAGAATAGCACCAAGGCACTTCATAGTTTTCTCAAAGTAGAACTTGATACATTCTTCTTTCTCTGGTGGTTCCTTGTCTATCCGATCTGGGATAACGTTCTCTGTGAGATCATAGTATCTTTGGAAGTTTACTCGATCTGAGATTGCTAGTATTCCAGCACTGAACAAGTAATCCATTGCTACTTTCTCCTTTTTCCGGTTCCACCATCCGCCTTTTCCCTTTTTCTTGGAGTCAAAGTCCTTGCTTGATAATGGTCCTTCGTCTTTAATTCGTCTGATCACGTGGTCTACGAGTTCTTTGCCTTGTCCTGTTCTTTTCTCAAGTCTGGGTATTACTTCTTTTTCACGAGTCTTCATTGCGGGAATATAGTATCTGTAGTGTTCCATTGGGATGTAACAGGCTGCGTGTGCCCAGTACTCGAAGAGTTTCCTATCCGTGTAGGCTAGGGTATCAAGATAGTTTTTCTCATAGTTGCCTAGTCTGCTCCAGAGGGTGAGGTAGTGAGCTCGTTCAATGACGCTGATGGTGTCTATCTGAAGGCAGCCAAGATTATCTATAGTATTGTAGACATCCTGTTTCGTCGGGTCAATGATGTTCTTGTTTAGCCACTGTTTCTCGATCATTAACCGTGCTAGAGTCTCTCGTTTAGCCTTCACAGAACCACCTGCTACCTATTGACTAGGATGTTTTATCTTATTCTCTCAAAACATCCTCAACGAGTACATCTAAGACCTCATCAAGACCATGTGCGGCATCAGGATTCAAACCAGTTCTATCAATAAGCAGCGTCTTCATGCCAAGGGCTTGCGGTCCCTCTATATCCCATCTTGGGTCATCTCCAACAAAGAGACATTCTTTTGCTGCTACCTTGAGTTTCTCTAGAAGATGTTTGAATGGTCTTGGGTCTGGTTTTCTCCACCCCACATCATAACAGCATATTGCTTCATCGATGTATTCTGATAAACCATATCTGTCTAGTTCTGTGAGCCATATTTTTGATGGGCATCCCCATGGCGTATTTGTAAGTATGCCTATCTTGTAGTCTCGGCGTTTGAGTTCCCTCATTACTGGTAGTACATCATCGTAGAGTCTACTTGTTCTAAGAATTGGTTTCATAAACTCTGTGCAGAGTTCAAGCAGTTTTTTCTTTTCTTCTATCTGGAATATGCTTCCGAGTCGGTTCTCCATGGGGTATACCTTGTTTCCGGGTGAGCCATGGTTA
>JAHLLU010000049.1 GCA_020444005.1 archaeon | reverse complement strand
GTATGCTGTCTGAAGACAACGGGTAAATCTAGTTCTTGATCGTATACACTCATGCAGACAAAGAAAATATCAGGTATTTTCTCTCGTTTAAAGCCCTTAAAATCATCCTGAGTCAATGCATAAGTAAGTTGACGCGCCCTATCACTGCGAAAATTCCAAAAGATAAACGCATCACCATCATTAACAGTAGCCACTGGAGAACCCTCAGGGGTGACAAAGACAATTGGCTTGATGTAATAATCGGATAATTCAGGGTTAGACATGTACTGGTGTTCTAATGCCTCGAAGGGGTTTTGCTCCTCTATACCAAAGCCTTGAGTGAGTAACTCATATGCAACCTTTGTACGATCCCAGTTTGTATCCCGGTCCATGGCATAATATCGCCCAATAAATGAAGCATATTTTCCAACACCTTTGGCGTTCATCATGTGCTGAGTCTCGTATATGAAATCAATTGCACTACGCTCAGGCACATCCCTGCCGTCAAGGAAACAGTGGACAAAAACATCCTCAAACTCGTTTCGTTTAGCAAGGTCAAATAACGCGTGGAGATGATGGGTTGTCCCATGAATCCCTTGGTCACTAAATAAGCCGGCGAGATGCAGCTTTCCCCCGGTCTCTTCCAGATACTTGAAGAGTTCTTTGAAGGCAGGCTTATCGTAGAAGCTACCATTGTCTATGGCTCTATTTATTTCCTCAAAGGGCTGCCATACGACCCTACCGGCTCCCATAGTAAGATGACCTGGTTCGCTTCCTCCCTGTGTTCCCTCTGGAAGACCAACGGCGTTTCCGGTACATTTCAAAGTAGTCCATGGGTACTCAGCCATGTATCTGTCGTTGTTTGGCGTATCTGCAATGTAAGCAGCATTTCCAATCGTCTCCTCTGTGTAGCCCCAGCCATCCCTAACGACGAGAATGATTTTCCTTTGAGACATATATGCTCTGAATAATCCAATGAGCGTTTAAAACTGGTGCTATCGTCTCAGGTAACTCAAGATTATGGACAATAAGGATAGTATAATTAGCAGTGGACTTGTCGCGAAATAAAAGCCATCACGCTTGTAGACCCATAGAATCCACCAAGGCACATGATCCAGCGATGGAAATATTCGCGTTAGATAGGGTAAGGCGACGAACAAGACTCCAAGTATGATTAGCATCCAGCCGAGGCTTGTGAAAGGACTGTAATTATCCATCCCTAGAATATTCCTATACTAGCGTAAATGTTTTAACAACATAGGTAGGCAAAGAAACGGACCGAGGGACAAGTTTGAGGATAGTAATGCTAGGACCACCCGGATCAGGGAAAGGCACACGCGCCCACATCATCTCAGAACTATATGACCTACCAGTAATCACCACAGGAGACATGCTCAGAACCGCAGTAGCCGAAGGCACAGAATGCGGCAAGATAGCAAAATCCTACATGGATAAGGGTGAACTGGTGCCAGATGATATCGTGAACGGTGTGGTCAGGGAACGGTTCCAGAAACCCGATATTGAGGATGGGTTCATACTTGATGGTTTTCCTCGGAGCAAGGGACAAGCGGATGCCCTAGACCAGATACTTGAAGATAATAAAATCGATCTTACACACGTAATTCTCGTGGTGCTTGATGACAAGGTGATCGTTGAACGACTCAGCAAACGACGAAGCTGCCCAAAGTGTGGAGAAATTTACCACCTTGAGTCCAAGCCACCCAAGAAGCAGGGCGTATGCGATGTCTGTGGAGAAGCATTGATTCAACGTGATGACGATAAACCCGATGTTATCAAGCACAGGCTTGAGGTCTACGCCGAGCAGACGAAACCCCTCATCAAAAAATACCGGGATCAAGGATTGATCGTGGAGACCAGTGGAGTGATCCCCATGGATCAGCTTAGAGACCACTTGAAGGAATTATTAGGCTAAGTCTTGTAGCCTATCATCCTGAGGAAATCTTTTCGCCATTTGACGCCTTCCTCATCCTCCAAACCCTTGGGTTTGAAGCCATCAACGACTCCCATTATGCCTCTACCTTGATCAGTCTCAGCTACCACAACCTGTAATGGGTTAGCAGTGGCTGCGATTATACTGCATACCTCGGGCACCGACTTCAACTGGTTCAGCACATTAATGGGGTAGGCGCCTTTGAGGACTATATTGAAGCTGTGTCCACAGCCTAGCTTCATAGCGTTCTCGGCTGCGACTTTTTTGAGTTCCTCATCGTTGCCGTCAAACCGTACCAGACAGTCTCCTGATGCCTCGCAGAAGCCTATACCGAATTTTATGCCTGCGGCGCTGCTGGCTAATGCCTCGTATACGTCTTCTACTGTTTTGATGAAGTGGCTTTGCCCAAGAATAATATTTGATTCCTCGGGTATGGTCATCTCGACTATTTTTAGCTCCATAACTCTCAAGAGGAATATTCGGAATCCTGTATAAAACGGGTTCCAAGGGGTACCACGTAAATATCACAATTGATCTGTGATACCTGTGAAAGACGACAAAACCGACCCACCAGACGACTTCGGGCAGGACCTAAGCGGCTGGCATGAGCTACTAGGATGGGGTGATGGAAACGATAGCGTTGCACCCTATGTGCCGACGCCTATGAGTGTAGTGCGTAGCATGTTGGAGCTAATTGAGGCGGGTCCAGGGGATACCGTGGTTGACCTAGGGTGTGGTGATGGTCGTATATTGATTATGGCGGTTGAGGAGTTCAAAGTAGACAAAGCCATAGGCTATGAGTTAAACAGTCACTTGATTGAGACAGCTACGTATAACATCAATGAGAAGGGGCTTGGAGACAAGATCAAAGTTGTTGAAGGTAACTTTATGGAGGCAGACCTTAGCCCAGCGACAATAATAACCCTCTACCTGACTACAACCGGCAACGCGAAGCTTCGCCCCAAGTTTATGGAGGAGCTTAAGGAGGGAACGCGGATTATCAGCCATGATTTCCCTATAGTCGACTGGGTTACTACATCAGAGGATAATATGCCGATCCGGGTTGGTACGCACAAGATTTTCATCTATAAGATGCCCGAGGCTTATGAGACCAAGTCAGATGAACCTGAGAAAGCCTCTGATAGATGGCATCGAATAAAGAAAATTTTAGAGAGATTAGAAAAAAAGTGAAGGAGTTAGTCCTTCCAGAGTCCTAGGGCTAGGGCGATTATCGCCATACGTGCATAGATACCGTGTTTTACCTGTCTGAAGTACCATGCGTTGGGCATATCATCTACATCTGTAGTGATCTCGTTGACTCTTGGCAATGGGTGCATGATTACCACGTCCTTCTTGCCGTTGTCTACGATCATCTTCTTGTCCATGATGTAGCTGTTCTTGACCTTGTCGTACTCTTCCTGTGAGGCAAAACGTTCACGCTGAACCCTTGTCATGTAAACTACGTCTAGCTTGGGCATGGTCGCCGGTAGATCGCTTACCTCGATTACCTTGATCTTGTCCTTTACTTCCTCGATTACCTCGGGCTTCATCTTCAAGGCATCAGGCGCAATACAATACACCGTCACATCATAGTGCCGAAGCGCCTTCAGTAGGCTGTGGACCGTTCTTCCGTTCTTCAGGTCACCAACCATACCGATGGTCAAGCCATCGATCTTGCCCTTTGCATATCTGATGCAGTGGAGGTCCAGCATTGTCTGGGTTGGATGCTCCCATGTGCCGCTGCCTCCGTTCAGGTATGGTACTGTAGCTACTTTTTTTGCTCGGAGGGCTGCGTCGTTGTCTGGGTGCCTCATGGCTATGATGTCCACGTAGTTGCTGATTGTGCTGATGGTGTCCTCGAAGGTCTCGCCTTTCTTCGCGCTGCTTGTCATTGGGTCGGCTACCGTTGTAACTGAGCCGCCTAGTCTCATCATGGCAGTCTCGAAGCTGAGCCTTGTTCTTGTGCTTGGCTCAAAGAACATGCTGCCCAATACCTTGCCCTTGGCTAGGTCGCTGCCTGTTTTTTCGAGGTCTACCATCTGGTCTGCTACGCTGAGGATGTAGTCGAGTTCTTCTCGGCTGTAGTCCATCATGCTTATGAAATGTTTATCTTTGAAGTCTGATGCTTTTACCAAACTCTACACCGTACCACATGATACCGGCTTACCCTATTTCTCTTTTACCATTTTTCGTCCGAACCCCTGAACAATAATCAATTACTCAATAGAAATATGGAATAGCAATCTACAATCATTAAAAAAAAGCAGAGCAAGTCTGGGCGAGCCACACTGAGGATACAGAAGACACCAGACCTCCATAGCTGGAAAAAGATAGGCGACATGCAGACAGCCCTAGGCAAGGAGTTCACTCTCTACGAGTCCCCAGACGGCAAACGTATCGCTCAGGTAGACAAGGATATGCTCATTCACATGATTATCGTGGACGGCAAACCAGTCTATATGAACCCAAATGTAGTAGATGCCTTGAAGCGTGTGGCAGAGATCAGGCAGCATCTGAAAAAAACAGCCAAACGGGTTAAGCGCTAAGCAAACCAATCTCAGTCATTATCTTAACTAGGCTCTTGGATAACTCATATTCTTTGAACTCATCAAGGGTTACCCACCGTGCATCCAAAGCGTCATCCATTGCCTCAAGCTCACCCCGGACATGAGTAGCCTCGTAGAACATTATAATGAAATGATAGAGCACTTTGCCCTCGTCATCGTGGACTATCTTGTCAACTACACCGAGACGCTCCCCCACATCAACCACTAGTCCAGTTTCCTCTAATACCTCGCGAGCAGCTGCGTCAGCGGTTTTCTCTCCAACCTCAATCAAGCCACCGGGTACTGTCCAGAGCCCTTTGTCTGGCTCTGCTGCGCGTTTAATCAAAAGATACTTGTCGTCTTTTTCGATGAGTATGCCTACACCGACAAATGGAAATGCTGGGTATTGGCGTCTCCTGCTCATACCTGATACCTTGTCTCGGGCGGTATAAGCCTAGTCCTGAGCCAAGTCTTGGCTCGCTAGCTCCATGTGCACGAACCTACTCATAGGCGTACTAGCGCTACTAGCTGGATACAGCTCAGGCAATACCTTGACCAATATAGGGAACCGACACTTCAACGAGGTCCCCTTTACAATAGCCTCACCCGGAGGCAAATCACCGATCAGCCCGGCGAACTCGTTACCCATGATCTCAGCCACCCGCGCCTTATCCACATCCTCCAATCCATGACAGATGATATTATTCGCACATTGAGTGACCACCGTCTTCTCAACAGTACTCAGACGCTGGGTAACAGCCCATAGACCCACCCCGTTCCGTCCACCATTGGTTGCGATCTCCTTGATGACACCAAGTAGCTTACCTCGTGTCTCTTTTTCGCCTAGCTCAAAGACTCCACGCTGAGGCGCGTAATACATGGCTTCCTCAAGCACTATGATACACCCGAATTTTCTGTTCTCTAAGGCTTCGTTGAAGATTCGTCTTAGTACCTGTGAGACCACGAGGTGTTTCTGGCTCCAAGTATCCTTGCCCTGACTCAGATCCATGATCACAACATGGCGGTCACGAAGCAAATCAACGGGGTC
Source organism: archaeon (assembly GCA_020444005.1). The sequence continues at coordinate 4,474 of JAHLLU010000049.1, read as the reverse complement.
AAGGGGAACCATATCCCCCTCCGGGATCAACTTACTGTTGCCCACAGCGTTGATAACCTGCTGTCTGTAGCTCTCGAACTCGTCTTCTTTCTTGTTGAACCCGAGTTTATCTGGTTTCACCCAGCCCAAGGCTTGTTGGATGTTCTGTTTGGTGACGTTAGCCGCCTGTGCGTAGAGAATCTTCAAGGCATGAATCAGTATCTTGCTGTTCCACCATGTCTTCTGCCACCCAAACTCACCGATATAGTCCTCCCAAGGAATATTACCGGGCTGGAAGAAGCGGCTCCAAGGCACCTTGAGGGTGTTTTCTGGTCCAAGATGCTCCATGAGGCTATTGTATTCACCATCCTTGTCCACAATAAAGAACCGCACAGGAGGATTCACACGCGCTGCCCTACTTATCATTGTGATTGCTGTTGTGGTTTTGCCTGTTCCAACGGCTCCACATATGAGACAACTTTGACGGATAAGGCTGTATAATCCGAGTTCAACATCAAGGTCCGTACTGGGATCGTTACCGAGGAGTATTCTCCATTCTCCGCTGGGCTTTGTGAACTTGGATACGATGTCTCGCTCAGCTAGATAGACGGGAGTATTGGGGGCGAGGGGGTATCGGAGTGGGCGTAAGCTTCCACCATTATCCAGCCAACCCCATTGGTAGGCGGTGGCGTGGAGGGTGCTGTCCTCGATGTCTTCTATTATTCTGCCTTCTCGGAGCATGGCTTCCTCGTATTCTCGGACTCTTTTGTGGGGATAGACTCTTGTTACTTGGTATACGACTGGTTGACCGTTCTTGGGGTGCTCAATGAAAACCAAGTCACCTTTTGCTAATTCAAGACTTCTAAGCATCAGTATCGTGATCTCGTTGATTCCATACTCGCCGCTGCTACTATACGTGTGTCCTACCTTTATGCTCCCATCCATCCAGACTCCCCCCAGAAAGGCGCAAGCTGACTAATCTCACCGCTAACCCGCCCAACTCTGCTCAAAGCCTCGCTGTAGACATCAGCGATAAACCGCTTTGAGACCTTGACCTCCTCATCAGCCTTCACAATAGGCAAAGGCAAACCACTCCAGTAACTAGTCGCATAACAATAATTGGCTACCCTGTCAAGCTCATCCAGACAATACGCCGGCATATCAAGCCTGATAGGTGGCGTCTGCCACTCCTTGCTAATCCGGAGATAACAGCTGTAGATTGGTGCGTCAACCGCGTCCATCAATGGGCTACGATGAGTCGCCATCCGTAATCCAGTCTTTGGGCTGAAGACCTCTGTTCGTTCACCTGCTTCCAATGCGTGAAGCATGATATACCCATCAGTGTAATCGGTCTCTTTTTCCAATCCGAGGAAATGAACCAAGTGTCGCGCCGTTGGACGCTTCACAATCCCAGCTACAGCAATGCCTAGCCTGTGACACATGGCTAGAAGCTTATTGATGGCGTCTATCAATCGCTGTCTGTCAGACTCCTCTCCAACCTTCGCCCACCAGTTACTGAAAGCTAATGGACCATCGATGAAAACCACCTCGATGTCAGGGTGATGCTCAAGATACCCACAAGCTGTCTCGTAAAGCATGGCTTCACGTCTGATATCAACAAGGCTTCTGAAGTTGTTCCGACTGTCTGCGTATGGTTGGCTTAAGGACTCTGGTTGTACGAAGTATCGTCGCCCATATGGGAAGCTATATGCAAGTGCCCCAATCACAGCATACTGCATAGATGCCAAAGGTATGACTTGACTCCCAGCGTCAACACCCAATACTTGGACGTAGCTTTCCTCTTTTCTGAGAGGCGTTATCTCCATTTCTTTCCTGATGGTTTCGACTATCTGATTGATTCGTGGCGTCTCGTTGAATACGTTCTCTGTTATCTCGGATAGTATGAGGTTTCGTAGTGTTAGTGTGAGGTTGTTGGTTTGTGCTGGTGGCTTTGTGATTGTTTCTTGTATTGTTTTTTCTTTGACCGCCAGCATTTTGTTGTCTCTTTCCTGCAACCTGTAAGTATGCAACACTTTTTTTCGTGGATATTTAAACCATACGGTTGTTTTGAGCGTAATTTCTGATAAAGCGTGTTTTATTTATATAGTAAGAAATTATTGCGCTCCGTCAATACGTATAAAAACGGTTTTTCCGACTTCACCCCAAAAGTAAAGTTAAAAACACGTGACAACCCTATGTCAACCAGAATAAAATGTCAAACGAAATAAGCCTAAAAGACAGCGTCTTTCGCGAATTCCTAAAGAATCCGAGCCTCGGACCAAGCGAGATGACAGACAAACTAGAAGCCAATTACAACTCAGTAAAAGCTGCTTTCGCAAAGCTCGCGGAGGAAGGATACCTCGAGCGCCCAAGCAGAGGAACCTATGAGCCAAACATAGCGTTCATCATACTGGACCTTATGGACAGGGTAGCAGCACTGGAGGAGCAGGTGAAATCATAATGGTGGAATGGGAACAAGCACTCCAAGACATATCACCCACCACAAGCCAGTTCAAGGTACTTGTCTACCTCAGTTTCAAGGGAGCCACACAGCCAACTGACATCTCGGAGCAAACAGACATACCGGCGGGAACAGTAAGACCAGCCCTACGCACATTGCTGGACAAGGGATACGTCAAACAGAAAGAGGATAGCAGCTATTATAGCCTCATTCCGTTCACGGAAATCGTCTCACATTTATACTCGGTAGTCAAAAAGTAACCGGGAGTGATGAGACATGGCAGCGGAAGAGTTTGAGGGACTCAATCGCGCGGAGAGCCAACGAGATGTATTAATGTGTCTCATCGAGAGCGGTGAACCCATGTCCTCACAGGAGATCTCAGAGAAGCTAGGTATAACACCCAACGCTGTGAACATAGCCCTTTTTCAGTTGAACAAGAAGGAGCTTGTTGACCGCGTTAGTAGGGGTATATACAAGTACAAGTTAGGACCAATACTCTTAGCGCTGCTACAGCAGTACTTTGAGGAATAAATTTGGAGTCCAAGCTAGCCGAGATAGATCCCTCCACATCAGCATTCAAGATAATTGTTTTTCTCACATTCAAAGACCACCCAATGAAACCCATTGAGATAGCGCGAGGACTCGGAGAAAACGGGAGCACAGTAAGAGCGCGGTTAGCTGAGTTAAATAAAGAAGGCTTAGTGGACAACACCAATGATGGCTACGTGTCCAACTTAACCTCATACGATATTTTGATGCGGTTATTCAAGCCCTAATCAAGAGTGATAAGGCTACCAGTTTTGCCCACGTTTAGTTGACGCATTCCACGGTAATTCTTCACATAGCCTCCCTCGATGCGTACATGGTCACCCACCTTGCATTGTTTGATCTGCTCGTTCCAGAGCATCAAGACCACGTCATCAGACTTATCCTTCAAAGTAGCCTCAGTAACAGTCAAACTCTGCCAACCACGACGAGCACGCACAGCACGAGGAATAGCCTTCTCAACTATCTCACCCTCAACAGTAACTCGTCTCAAGTCCTCGTTAAGCTCCTTGATAGATGGGAACTCTGGTTTCTCTAGGGTTTTCTGATACCAGACATAAGGCTCGTCACCAGTGATCTCGCCGATACGTTTGAACCCGTTCTTCTCCAAGAACCCCTGATTCGCAGTATTCCATTTGATGGTTCCACCGGTCCATGCCTTAGCCTCGCTAAACTCCATGAGATCACTCAAAGCAGTTGAAGCTATCCCATTTCTCTGAAAATCAGGGTCAACAAAAATACGCACAATCTCCTTCACACCAAACCCGTTATCCGAGACCACCACTCCACCCACGATAATCTCATCATATACAATGCTGTAGGTCTCAAGCTTCTCAATGTAATACAATTGGTCTTTTGCTGACTTGTAGCCCCTTGGACCCCAAGCCGTTTGTTCATGGTCTTCTGCTGCTTTCTCGTAAGCTCTCTGACTGCATAACGCGAGCAATGCTGCGTGGTCCTCGATTGCCTGTACTAGTTCTATTTTTGGAGACTCGCTCAACTTTAATCACCCAGAAAATACACTCACTGCTTATATGGGTAAGGATTCGGCTAAGACTTATACATCATCACCCCGAAATAGATGCTTGATATAGATTTGTCAGACAAGAAACTGGGGGAGTTAAGGGAAAGAACCGAAGCACTCTTGAAACTCAAGAGAGCACCAAGCCAGGAGACTGTCTTTCATCATCTCCTAGAGACAGGGAGAACGATGAGCGTACGAGAAATAGCAGCAGAACTAGACCTAACCGATAAAGCCGCGGAACGTGCGGTAGCCAAACTCGTCGAAAAAGGACTGGTTCAACGCAGCACATTCAAGGAGGGAACCTATACCTGCGAAAGCAGACTCATAACAATGAGCCTCCTCAGAGTCTTAACAGAGCTCTGGGAAGACTACGAAGACCGAAACTAATCCTCTTCTCGTCTTAATTTCTCTAATACTTCTTCTTCCATCCACTCAAGACCCTTTGCAGTAAGCCTGTACTCGCT
>JAHLLU010000048.1 GCA_020444005.1 archaeon | reverse complement strand
TTAAAGAAGAAATTGGAGACAATAAAAAAATATTCTTCATGCAGACTCATACAGATCATAAAATGGCTGAATTGAATGATAGAAGGTTAATTGAATTACTTGAGAGCGGTCAAATAATAGATAATATAAAAATATGTCCAAAAAATGGAGATGGAATAAAACAATTTAAAGAATTACTTTTAAAAGATGATCAATGGAATTCATCTAGAACCATGATTCAAACAACTTATTATGATTCTGTATTAAAAGTAATCATGGAATTACAGAAAAGAAAAAAATCAGTGTTTGTACTGAAGGAATTTAATGACTTATATGAAGAGTTGAATGGAGATAATACTAGAGTACCTGAAAATCATTTAAAATATATACTCAATAACTACAGTGATCAAGGAATAATAGATTATTTGCCTAATTTATCTAATTTAATAATTATATATGATGAGGATTATAATAAATTAAAATCTGAAATACCTATATTTGTTATGAAACATTCAGGCATTGTCAATTATGCTGATTTAGTTACCGAGTTTAAGAAGGAAGAATATATAAAAATTATAGATGGATTATATAATACATATAATATTTCAATCGAAAATTACGATCAAAGAATATTCCCTAAATTTCTTAAGAAGGAAGAATCTAATATATCAGATAGATTATTATCATATATAAAAGAAGGGCAGAGCGTTTCTTTAGTATTTGAAGATCAAAAAATAGATCAATTCAAAATACTTTCTATTTTATCTGATATGAAAGGTCTCTGTGTAGACGCATCAAGAAATGACGCAATATTCACTTGGGCTGACAATGTTATATTGTATTATAACTATACGAGAATAGGTAATGCTGTTGATGGATTTATTATAAAAATAAATATTAGAATTGGAGGTAAAAATGAAAAGATATTTAATCGGTCACTTGATGATTTTATAAACAACCTATCAAGTTTATTTGGATCTTATACTTATGAAACAGAAAAAGAAACTAAAAAAAAACTTGATTTAGAAGATCGAGATATTATATACGATGTCGCATTATCATTTGCTGGAGAACAAAGAACTTACGTAAACGAAGTTGCTAATTTAATTCGTAGCGAAGGACTCGTTGTTTTTTATGATGAATTTTATGAAGGAAAACTATGGGGTGAAGATCTAACTGAATACCTGTGGAGAGTATATTATAAAGAATCATCTTTCTGTATGATCTTTATATCTAAAGAATATGTAAGCAAAGCTTGGCCCACACATGAAAAGAAAGCGGCTATAGCTAAAGAAGTGAAAAAAATGGGAGGCTACATATTGCCTGTACGTTTTGATTACTCCGAAGTTCCAGGTTTAGCACCCGGAATAAAATATATCAAGGCGAATGGATTATGGCCATCAGAAGGAGAAGGAAAAAATCCAGACGAAATTTTTTCACTTTTTAGAGAAAAAATAACGCCATCATAATTTCAATGAGCTAAGCTAAAACTTTAAGGTTAATTTCAATCCAATCATCATTTCATTTGAGTGATTTATATCGCTTGAAGTCGAGCTAATTGCGGATAAAGCGGAGATTAGGATATGACCTAACGAAAAAAATAGCCTATAAACCGTTTATCTCCGATCCAAATCAGAATCAAAGTGTACACGACGAACTATAAAATGCGCCATGAACCACAATCAAGAAAAGTCTCTACCTGATAATATGTAAATTCTCCAAGCTATACACCTTATTTGATGTCTGCTGTTGATAACGCTGAGAGATACACTGTTGAAGAGTTCATCACCCACATGGAGAAACAAGGCTACAAATGGATCGACTTCAAAGGCAACAACAAAAAACACAAACAATGGTACCACCAAAACAAACACCAGATAGAAATCAGCCCACTATGGCACTTCGACGCACGAGACCTCATATTCTACAAAGAAAAAACAGACTAAAGCAAACACCATCTTCGGAAAACCGAATATATCATCGGAAAACCAAAGATACACTGAAGTACAAACCCCCAGAAAAAAATAGCCGCTAACAGGGGGAGGGGGAGTCAACAATCAAAACCCAAAAACCCCGGAATAACGAAAAAACAGCCCTAAAACAGCTTATTTCCGATCCCAATAAGTACAAAAACGTGTATCATTAACCGACAAATAAGCACACGAAACCCGATCAATAAGGGAAAAGACTCCACCAGATAAAATGTAAATCCACCAAGCCAAGCCATACATCTATTTTGCGCACATAGATTTTTTCGGTTTATATTGAGTGTTGAAGAATAGTTGATTATGGACCCGGATCTATTACAGATCTTTGAAGAACTATACAAATCATATAAAGATCAAGATAAGATCAAACAAATAACTCAAATGTGCGAAACATTAAGAGGAAAAAAAGGAAACAAACATGATTTTTTAATAGGTAGTTTTTATGGTTCATCATTATATCTTTTTGAAACTTTTAGTTCAAACGAGGTAAAGAATAAAGAAGAATTCAATAATCTTTTAAAAAATCACGTTGAAGGATTAAATTCTTTTATAAATAATTATCTAGAGAGCGAATAAAAGTCATCGTAGAGGCATTGAAGTATTGTATTATTTGGGTACTCTAACTGTTAAACTTGCATTTGTTATTTCAAAGTCTATGTCGTCCAAGTCTAATAAGTCAATGAACATAGCCGTCATGTAAGCTTCTAGAAAGATGGACCATTTCATATCATAAACGTGGCGCAGATGCAGTAATGTATGGTCTTTTCTTTCATAATGGTTGCAAGTGAACCAGTCATCATATCCACCGATAATGTCCGTGATATATTTGATAGTAGATATGCGGTTTATTGGCATTCCTTTTAAAAGTAATCTGCTTCTTGGAACAGAATACCCCGAATCATTACCAGCTTTTCGAACGCCTTCATTGTCTAGTTCTTTTAATATATTGGTCAAGGTAGTTGGTGAGAATGTGATGTATTGACCTTGACCAAAAAATCTGTCTGATTCGTTATATTTCTCTAATATCTTGATAACAAGGCTGTTCACACTGGTTCCATGTGCCTCTGCATCTTCTCTTAAAGACTCATCAAACTCAATAGGGATTCTAAAAGTTCTTGTAACATGATCGTCTTTCCGAGGACACATGCCTACTTGTGATGTAGATTTAATTAAAACATTTTGATCCATTTTAATTATGCATAGAATTATGGTTACACCTTGATAATCTGTTTCAGTTGATCAATTTTTGTTAAAATAAACTCAGGATCAACGGTCATGATTTGTTTCGTAGTATGAACCCCGGTGGCTATTCCAACTGTATGCACGCCCGCTTTCTTCCCGGCACCTAACCCCGTTGAGCTATCATCAACAAATACCGTTTCTTTTCTCGATGCCCCTGTCCGCTTCATTATCTCCATAAGGATCATTGGATCTGGTTTGGGTTTCACAACATCATCAACTCCCACGAAAAAATCGATAAACATCATTATCCCAAACTCTTCAAGAATAGGCTCCATGAGTTCCCGCGATGAATTGCTGGCTATACACTGTTTGATTCCATTCTGTGAGAAATATTCAAGGGTCTCACAGACTTTTTCTTGAACCATGATTGCGTCTTTTCCTGATTCAGCGTAGTATTTTCTGTATGTTTCAATGGCTTCCGGTATCTTGTCTTTGTCTTGTTCATTGAAAACATCATCAAATATCAGGTTTAGTGGTGTTCCCATCTGCTCCATTATGGCGTTGATGTGATACTGTAGGTTCATTTCATCTAGAACATGTAGAATGGATTCACGTATAGCTGGATTTGAGTCAATAAGGACTCCGTCCAGATCATAGATGATGAGTTTGATACCTTGGAGCATAGCAACCACAAAATAATTTACAACGAAGAGAAAAAAGGTTATTCGATATCAGGTGTCTGGCTATAGATATCTGCGTATGGGTCTAACGCGTGACCGTGTCTTGGTAGCATTCCGAACATCATCATCCAGATATCTTGATCCTCAAGGGTCTCCGGTTTAAGCACTGATTCAAGTATCTTCTTCATTAACGGATGATGCGCTTTCTCGTCTTCCTCAATAGTCATTAAGAGTACTTTTGCTTGCTCGTTATCAACTTCTTCAATGACTGTTCCTACGTTGTTCATCATCTCTTTTTCAACACGGATATGATCACCAAGCTCTTTCTCTAGGTTCTCGTATTTACTTGCCATCAAACCCATGTTTTTTCCTTCTATGATATCTGCAGCTGCTCTGTATAGCCCTGCATGTTTCTTGCTATCATATCCAATAGAGTTTATGAGCATCTCAACATAGTCATTGCCTAGTCCTCTGATATTATGGAGCTTGAGAGCATATTCTTCCTCTAGGTCTGCGTATATTCTTAGTTTCTTGATAGTTTCTTGCTTTGTCATTTCGTTTATAGAATAGAAATAATGGTTTAAAAAGAGGAAAAACTTACTCGGCTTCTACGGTGATTGCTCCCTCTGGGCATCCGTTTACACAAGCCATGCACATGATGCATTCGTCTGCTCGTGTGGGTTTCGCCTTGGTCTCGTTATCATATTCTGGCATTTCTACCAAGTCATAAACATCTACTGGGCAAACGTCCTTGCAGACGCCGGCTCCTGAACATTGATTCAAGTCAACAACTACTTTTGGCATTTTTATCAGATAAGAAACCGTGTTTACATTATTTAAACAGAAAGTATTGATCTGGATTTTAGTGCACATGATTTAAAAAAATATATTTATTTATATTTTTTATACCAGTCATAACCAATAAATACAAAAGACAATCCTATAACGCCTAATAATAAAACCAATAAATTTGTATCATTAATATTTACATACCCACTAAAGATTAAAATAGATGCAAAAATAAATGCACCACCAAATAAAATAATAATCAAAGATACTATTTTTAACAAACCATCCACTATCAAACATTTAACCTCCTTTTCAAAATCAACATCATACATTTTTCACATATAATCAAAAAACTATACCCCCATTACCACATCTAAAAACCAAACACCTATCCCAAGAAGCAAAGCAAAAACCCATAAACTAAAAGTGACCCTCATCGGAATTCTCTTTCCTGCACAATATCTTGGACTACTATTATGTATCAACCATGGGAGAAGCAACCATAAACCCGATAACATCGCCGAGCCTCCTATCAGCCCATGTATTATGCTGAGTTTGTAAGACAGCGATAATGGTTCACTTACGTAGAAATAGATGAAACCAGTCAACATGACGAGAACAAATGAGATAAAATTAGTAATAAACGCGATAACCATCATGTTCCCATGACCAATTAGGTCTCCCTTACGTTTGTAGTGTACACTCATCATGATCATCACTAAAACCAGTAATTGAATGACGAGGTTCCCTGTTCCCATTAGATTATGGAATGGCTCGTTTATTCTCCAAAACTCATCAGAGATAATGAAAAACATAGTAACATCGAATCCTAGTAACCTAGCTCAAGGAACTCATGAGCATGCTGTACAAGGTACGCGATAGCCCAGATAACCAGTCCAATATATGTAGCCCAGAGGAACACTGTAATCTCACCATGCCCATCCTTGATAACCCCCGCAAACTCATGTGCCCCCTTTTCCGCCTTCTCAGGTGGGTACTCCTTTGAGCTTCTAACAATCAAGTATGTGATTACGCTAAGTGCAGCGATCATGAATACCGTAACGTATAGCCAGTATGGGTCAACTTGTATCATTATTCATCCTCCTTCCATAGATCAAACTCGGTATCTTTCATATCCTTGAATTGCCCATCTCTGTACCCCCATATCAGGAAACCGAGGAAGATTAGTAACATCCACCCAGAGGCGGCTACGAAGTAGGCTGCGTCCACGTTCATCACTTCATCAACTCCTTCGCGAATGTATCAGTATAAAGTGGAGCCCATTTCGCGTTATAGTCCTCGGGGGTTGAGAAGCTCTGTATATAGAAGATTATCTTGTAGATATCCTCATCTACCAACGCATATTTCCATGGAGGCATATTGGTGGTTTCAACGCCTTCTCGTATCTTCCAAACATATCTACCATAATCCCATGCAGGGAAGTCCCCGCCAGATTCAGTAAAGTTCGCAGGCTCAGGCTTGATATAAGCGCCACTCTTAATGGAAGCCGGACCATCACCGTGCCCTTCTACGCCATGACATTGAGCACAGTAAAGATTGAACATCTCCATACCCCGAGTATAATCCTCCTCTGTTCCAGCGATTGGAGGCGTTATGCCTGTCTCGTTATTGTAAATATCTCCCTCCTCGTCTGAGAGGTCTCCACTATAAGTTCGGAGTGAACCGAGGACAAAACTCATCTCATATGTATTGATCTTCCAGATATCTGTCTCATTAAAAGTAAGCTTCCAGCTAGGCATCGCAGTACCCGGTACACCCTCGCTAACTCTCCAGAAGTGATAGAAATCACCCGGATAATTCATGATACGCTCATTCAGATTGGCAGGGCGCTCAATAACATGCCGCGCATAAGGTCCTTGCCCATTACCGCTGCATCCATGGCAGGATAAACATACTTTTGTGTAAATGGCTTTTCCCTCTTCAAAAAGCGTTGTCCACGTATCATTCAATTCTTGTGAGCCTATGAATTCCTCTGTCTCAGGGTCATAGTTCATTCTTACCTGCATCATTATCGGCATATAGGGGTTTGATTTGTTCATGTACTCCTCAGCCGGGGGCCAGGGCTGGAAATCATATGTGTTAAGGTCCTCGGTTCCTACACTTTTAATATAAGCAACTAAGGCATCAATGTCCTCATCTGATAAGAACTCGAAATTTGGCATTATCGAGTTGGGGCTTGTACTTCTAGGGTCTCTGTCGTGCAGATAATGCCACTGGGTTGGACGCATACCACCAATCTTGGATAGATCAGGGCCAGTTCTCTCAGTACCCAAACTATGAGGTTGCTCATACACGTAGTCACCAGCCTCAGAGATGTTGCCTATTCCCCAATCTATTGTTCTGACGAACTGTGAGTGGCAATAGAAGCAGCCTAAACTCATGTATAAGTCTCTGCCCTTCTCTTCTAATGGGGTTCTAACGAAGGCGTCATCTGTGGGGGTTCCTGTGTAGAACATATATGGCATGGCTACAACCATCGCGGTCATTAGGAAGAAAACAGCAAACGCGCCTCCAACCAATGGCAGTAAATTATGGTGATGCAGGAATTCTTCGACTTCTTCCTCGATCTCTTCTATTATTCCCTCATCTTTCTTATCTTCGCTCATTCTTGTGTCGCCTCCAGTGTGATTATCTTCGTCTTGATCGGCTCTGACGAGGGTTTTGCTAAATAGGTCATGAATATGTCGACTGCAAAAACATATGCACCAACTACTATAGTACCGCCACCCATGGCTCTCAATATGTAGTAGATTCTTAGAGTGGGTAGTGTTGAGGCTACTGTCATGTGCTGTATCCACTGTGCATTTGCCACAAGCCCTCCAACTATCATTGAAAACATGAAGAAAAAGAACCCCGTGAAGATTATCCACCAGCTCCAATTCATCAAAGTCTTACTATAGAGCTGTTTTCCAGTTATTCTGGGAACAAGCCAATACATCACACCCACTACAGTTAATCCAAAGGCTCCAAGTAGTGCCAAGTGACTGTGGGCCACTGGCCACTGTGAAAAGTGGAGGTATGCGTTTGTTGTTCTTAGCCCTTGGAATGTGCCTTGCATTGATACGAAGATATAGTTTAGGAACCCGAAGAGCATGAATCTGAGTGGAACGTTGTATATGACGTGATGCCATTTCTCTCGTACAGTCATTCCGAGGTTAACTGCAAATGTGATTACGCTAAACATCATCAAACCTGTCGTTGTAACTGCAAGTGTTTTTAGCCATTCAGGGATAGGCGCCTGTAGAAGATGATGCCCTCCCACTCCGGTATAAAAGAACGCTATTGAAAAGAAGCTAATCAACGATAATGTATTGCTATATAATGCTCTTTTTGTTATTCTTGGAACAAAATAATACCATACCCCGATACCAAATGGAGTAAACCAAAGACCAAGTACATTATGACCATAATACCAATTGAATATTGCGTCAATTACACCATTCAATGCACCTGTTGGTGGATTCCACATGACATTACCCACAAAATATACGATTGGGAACCATACCATGATGCCAGCGAAAAACCATAGACTGACATAGAGTCTATGCTCCTCACGGTTCATGATTGTTTTCAATATACTGTAACCCATCGTAAGCAGAGTGCCCATTATTAGCACATCTATAACCCATGGTAGCTCAGCGTATTCTCTTGCTTGTGATGCTCCATTAAGTATCATAAGTATTCCCGCAATAAGGGAGATATTCCATGCAGCTGGAAGATACTGGGCTATCTTAGCTTTCTCTAATGGATGAGCGCAAAGTCTTGGAACGATGTAGAACATAGCGCCTATAAGCCCGGATGATACAAAACCGAACAGAACACCATTAACGTGGGCAGGTCTTAACCTACCGAAAGTAAGCCAAGCTGCATTCACTAAGAATGTTGGATGGAACATTTTTATCGCGATTATCAACCCAATTGTGGTAAATAATGGGAACCAAACCATTGCGAATTTGAACCAAAGGTTTGCTACTTTATCTCCTTCGGAGTAAACTGACATAATATATCAATTAAAATTTATGAAACATAGTTTAAATACCTTCAAAGGTAAAAAAATGTGTTAAGTTAAGCTATTTATAGTGTAATCAATTTTCTCCCCCCATAGAGACTGATGATATTTCATGGTTAATGCGATATTCTGGGTTGCTTTTCATCTTGTAATAATAGCAATGATTGTTTGGGATCTTCGAACAAGAAAAGGGGAGAAAACCTTCAGAGAAAATATAAACACCATAATATTTACGGTTGCCACCGGTTTGATTTTTGGAATATACATATCCTATAGTTTTGGCTCAGTTGAGGGAATAAAATACTATACAGCATATTTCATGGAACTGGCTTTGAGCGTTGATAATCTCTTTGTCTTTATGATCATCTTCACATATTTCGCCGTCCCAGTTGAGTATCAACATAAAACACTTTTTTACGGAGTATTAGGCGCTATCATGTTCCGAGCAATATTCCTATTCCTTGGAGTATCCCTCCTTGATCGATTTCATTTCATACAATATTTCTTCGGGGCGATTCTTCTCTTCAGCGCCTACAAGTTACTGAAAGGAGGAGTAAAGAAAACCAATCCAAGCGATAATCCTGTGCTTAGGTTGGCTAAACGTTTCCTTCCTCTCTCCGACTCTTATAAAGACGGTAAGTTTGTAATGACTGTCAATGGTAGATTATTATTTTCTCCTTTGATTGTTGTTTTGCTAGTCATCGAAACAACAGACATTATGTTTGCCTTTGACTCTGTTCCCGCAGTATTGACAATTACTGACGAATTTTTCACGGCATATACGAGCAACATCATGGCTATTCTCGGTTTGAGGGCATTATTTTTTGTAGTAGATCAGGTAATGGAGAAAATAAAATATCTTAGTACCGGACTTGCATTAGTTCTTGCATACCTAGGACTCAAGACCTTTGGAACCTATTTTGGGATAAATATACCAACTTTGTGGAATATGGGTATCGTATTAGGTACTATCGGGTCATTTATTCTACTTAGTCTTGTTAAAAACCGTCAATCATCTTCTAATGAAAACCGATAATCCAAGTTTCCTATCCTAGACGTTACCAAAAAACAAGATAAGAAAATCTTTTCTACTAAAAATAAAAAAAATTATTCTTCAAGTGATCCACGGATACCCGGGAATAGATCAAAACCACCATTATCATCCATGAAGTCATAAGCCACTATATCTGCCAAGTTTTTATCCAACTCAACAGTGAACCGCGTATCCTCACAATAGCCTTTCACTTCCACCGTGTTAACATCCTTATTACGGATACCAGTGATCTTTATGTTCTCTACTCCGCGTTTTCCCCGGACAAAATCCTCTGCGTGCTTCTCACACTCTGTTAGCTTCATCTGAAACCACAATAATAGGTTTTTCACCACACTATATAGACATTATTGGTATACACACGCAGATTATATTTCAAAAGATGCCATTGAGAGATTTGATAACGAATATACAATTATAAGAAAAAGAAAACAGCATACCTCCAACCCAAATAAGTACAAAAAAGAACTCCACGAACCCC
>JAHLLU010000047.1 GCA_020444005.1 archaeon | reverse complement strand
TTTCGTCTCTGAAGCAGCTCAAAAGATGATCGATAACAAGATCGGGAGTATAATAGTAACAGAAAATGGAGAACCAAAGGGAATCATAACCCGTTCAGACATGATTAAAAGAGTAATAGTTGCATACCAAGATCCCCGCGAAACCACCGCAGGTTCAGTCATGTCCACACCGTTAATCAGCATAGAAGCAAGTACCCCAATACTTGATGCAATGCGATACATCCGTGACCAAGATATTAATCAAGTCCTGCTTTCTAGCGATTCAAAATATGTAGGCATTGTTTCCGAGGGCGACCTAGTGCGGGCAGTAACTTTATGCTCACTTACACAGTTCAGTTCACTGCTCCGCAGACCATAACAAAGCTCAAAAAAGTAACCTTTTTCCACCTACGCCCCATCTTAGCCTCGATATGAGTGATGAGAAACTCAGCCTAGCTGATATTCTACACAAGAACCGGAGCTTTGTCCTAGCTATGCTTGGGGTACCTGTGTTTGGTATGGCTATTGCAGCTGGTTTAATCATCTATAAGAAACCGGATAATATGATAGTAGTCCTTGGAGTAATTCTATTCGTAGCTGTACAGTACATAATGACTATGTTTTTCTGGATGAAAAGAGTCGAAAAGCTCGCCAAGAAGAAGCCAAAGGAAAAAGAGGAAACCTCAGAACGAGTACCTGTTGACCCTATGGTTGTTGACTCTAGTGAAGTGCTTACTCCAGAAGAAAAGCGTGTTCTTCCTGTAGAGGATGAATGAGAAAATATTACTCATGCCCCTATGAGACTTGTAGAGAAATTACCATAGGAATTATAGTTATTACTAGGGGCCATTTTGTATTCGGAAACCTTTTTATCAAAAAGAAATCCTATAAGGTGAATCACTTTGATGAAAAAGGTCACCATCCTTACTCCACCAGAGTATGAGGGTTTGGTCCTTGAATCTCTCGGAAAAGCAAGAGTAACACAGCTTAAGCACGTTACTGGAACCGAGTTTGAGGGACTAGAAGCACCCGTTGAACAAAAGGTGGACTATAAGGAACTCTACCAAAGAGTCCGGACCCGCTTGCTTGAGCCCCTAGGGCTTGATTTAAACGAAGTTACGCGGGTGACCCCAAGCACTGAGGAACTTAGGGAATTTGCACGGGACCCGGAAGGCAAGGTAGACTCGCTAATTAAGGAGGCTGACAGCCTCATCAGTAAGATCAAAACCAGCCAAGAAGAGGTCCACGCTCAAAATAACAAGCTAATCTCTGAGTTGCAGGCCAAACTTGAGGCAGAGGAAGAGGACCTTAACAAGGCAAAGTCTGAACTCATTAAACAGCTTGAGAATATTGACGCGGATAAGGTAGCACAGTATCAAGAGCGTCTTAAACTGAAAACTAGGCTTGACTCGCTTTCTGCGCTTGAGCCTGATGAGTTGAAGAATTGTTTCGCGGTTGGTGTTGTAAAGACTGATTTTATCCCCCAGATGAACGAGTACCTAAAGCGGTACCAGAATACCTATTCAAAAGTCTCTGAGCTTAACAAGGAAGAGAGTCTATTATTCGTCTTTGGTGACGATGATAGCAAGAAATGGATTGACGCTCTCTTCTTGGTTTATGATATCAGGGATATCTTTGATGTTCTTGACCCAGCCGACGTACTCTTGGTACTGGATGAGAATAAGAGACAGGAAGCCATAAAGAAATACAAGAACCGACTCAGCAACCTTGAGAAGGAAGCTATTCCACCAGAGTCCGAAACTCCTGAGGAAAAGGAACTCAGAGAAAAGATCGAGGCAATGGAGTCCGAGCACGAGAAACGTGTAACCGACCTCAAGGAAGAGTACGACTCTAAGATTAAGGCAAACGAGGAATTGCACAAAAATCAACTAAAGGATTTACAGCAGGTGCAGAAAAAATCCTATGGCGAGACCGCATATTATGCACGTGTCGTCTGGATGTATTCAAGGAAGAGAACACATGTTCTTAGAGGCAAGGTAATTAGCGTAATCCAAGGCTACACCCCTGATAACAAGATAAATGAACTCCGTAAAGCCGTCGAAGAAGTTGAGAACGAGGTAGGAGAAAGAATCTTTGTTGAGGTAGCGGAACTAGACGAGGACGATCGCCACGCGCCCACACCTGAGAAAGACTTCAAATCAGACAAACTACAGCCCCTCTGGATACTAACCAGACTCAGGGGTTGGCCTGGAGCCGAGGAGCTTAACCCCGGCTACATCAGCGTCTTAGTGTTCTGTTTCCAGTTCGGTTTGATGTTCGGAGACATCGGTCAAGGACTGGTGTTCCTAGCGCTTGGATTAGCGCTAAACGGCAAGTACAAGGAAGGTATGATGAAGTACCTGTTCGCCTTGTTCGTGCCAATGGGTATCGCAGCCATCATATTTGGCTTCATGTATGACTCAATATTCCTATATGAGCATGAGATCACTCACTGGTTAGCGCATTCACTACATTGGCAAGGGGTTTTTGACAGTCACGAACATCTGCTGCATGTCATAACGCCATTTGGTTTCAACTATCCGATAATGCCAAACCCGATGAAGCAGACAGGTCAGCTAATGAACCTGATCTTCCTGGTAGGTGCACTTGAGCTAGTCTTCGGCTCTCTTCTTGGAGCATATAACTCATTCAAGGCAGGTAACTACGCTGGAATGATTGGAGAGCACGGATTCGGAATGGGTCTATACATTACAGGACTCTATCTGAGCGCATCAACAATGTTCACAGAAGGCTTGGACATCATGGTCCTCGTAGGTAACTGGCCGTTCATGCTAATGATCGCAGGTATGCTACTGAGCTTTGTTGAGCCCATAGTACATAGCTTGATGCATGGTCACGGTATCGGAGGAATGGAGGCAATCGGTGAAGGAATCGGTGGCTTGTTGATGACCTTCGTAGAGGGCTTAGCCAATATGTTCAGCTTCCTCAGGGTAGCAGCATTCGCCATAGCACACGTAAGCCTATCAAGCGCGGGCGTCGCAATGGGTGGTGCAATCGGTAGTGAGCTTGGTGGAATAATAATCATGAACATTATCGCGCTGAGCTTTGAGTTCGTCTCAAGCAGCGTACAGAGCATCAGGCTGCTCTACTATGAGTTCATGGGCAAGTTCTTCCACGGCGAGGGAATGCGCTTCAAGCCATTCCGTATCTCAGCCCCTAAAACCACTTCAGAGTAATTACTCTATATTCCTTTTTGTCTTTCATTTTCTTCTCAAGTGGAAAAGATATATATTTACACAGAATGACTAAGGAGAGAAAAGGTGAGAAATGACAGTGATGTCAAAAACTCTTACTTTGATCAAAGCTGGTGATGTCTAAGAATGTTGGAATACGCAACACTTGCGGTGGCGATCGCCATTCTAGCCGGAGCATATGCGATGGCTCAGGGTGGAATGATTAACGCATCTGCCGACATGGAAGGCAAAAGTACCCCTTGGGGTGCTGGTCTGACTTCTTTCGGCGGCTTTACGATCATTGTGAGTATACTTTTAATGATCGTCTTAATATTTGGAGGAGGTGAGGATGGTATGATTCCTGAATCTGCATGGCCCTTACTGACCAGTTCACTAACACTCATTGGAGCTGCATTCGCATCTGCACTATGTATCATGGTTGCAGCGAAGGCAGGAGCTGATATGCTAATAGAGAGACCGGAACTATCAATCTGGTCACTTCTATTCATCGCTCTTGGTGAAGGTCTAGCTATCTACGGCCTAATCATAGCCATTCTATTAAGTAGCGGTTAATCATAGCCCAAGTTGAAGGGCAATCCCTTTTTCTTTTATCAAACGAGTAGGGTGTAGTTTTACGAATCTTACAAAATTTAATGATCGTGCAAATAATCTTTGAAAAAGCTTAATAGATTAACACATTCATTAAACACCAATCGTGGGGAAACCCATCCGTGATAAAAATGAAGTATAAAGCCTTTGTTTATGTGACTCTCAAGAAAGGATACAGTGACCCTGAGGGAGATACAACAGCCAACGCCCTACAGGGACTAGGTTATCCTGTTGAGAAGGTGAGATCCAGTAAAGCATATGAGGTCTATTATGAGGCGAAGAGTCAAGGTGAAGCTGAGAAGCTGCTTGATGAGATGTGCAGGCGTCTTCTGACTAACCCGACTAAAGATGATTATCATTTTGAGATAAGTGAGCAGTAATGAGCAGGGTAAAGGAATCAAATCTACCCTTCAGTCACCACACCATAGACTTCATGAACGCCAGTGACGCTGATCTTGAAGATATCCGGGACCAGTTAGGACTCGGATTAAGTCTTGACGAACTCAGATACATAAGAGATCATTATATTGTGCGCGAGAAGAAAGCCACAGACATCGAGCTACAGACATTCGACCAGACAATGAGCGAGCACTGTAGCCACAAGACCTTCGCGGGAGTGATAGATACTCCTGAGGGGAGTATCAATGGCTTGTTGAAGACCTATTTTAGGAAGCTTATTGATGAACTTGAACCTGAGTGGTGTTTCAGTGTCTTTGAGGATAACGCTGGTATGGTGGATCTGACTGATGATGTGACTATCGCCATCAAGGTTGAGACCCATAACCACCCAAGCGCCATAGAGCCTTTTGGCGGAGCGGCTACTGGGCTTGGGGGTGTTATCAGAGATATTATGGGTGTTTGGGCTGAGCCCATTGCGAACACTGATGTGCTTTGTTTTGGTCCGTTGAATTATCCATATGAAAAGCTGCCTGAGGGTGTGAAGCATCCGAGTTACTTGTTTAACGGTGTTGTTGATGGCATCGGTAGCTATGGCAACAGCATTGGTATCCCGACTGTAAATGGTGCGACGGTTTTTGATGAGGACTACACTGGAAACGTTTTGGTATATGCTGGCTGTATCGGTGTACTGCCCAAAGACCAGTATATCCGGAACGTCAAAGCAGGCGACTACGTTGTCTTAGCCGGCGGTAGAACGGGACATGATGGAATCCACGGAGTAACCTTTGCTTCAGTTGAACTCAGCGAGGAATCAGAGGAAACAAGCCGATCAGCGGTACAGATCGCTAATCCCATAGAGGAGGAGAAGGTAAAACGAGCCATCAAACAGATCAGTGACCAGAAGCTAGGCTCAGGAATCACCGACATTGGTGGCGGCGGCTTGAGTTGTGGTGTCTGTGAGACTGCTGAACGATATGGGCTCGGTGTTGATGCGTATGTTGACAGGATTCCGTTGAAGGCTGAAGATATGGCTCCATGGGAGATATGGATCAGCGAGAGTCAAGAACGAATGTTATTAGCGGTTCCCCCTGAGAACCTAGAGAAAGTATTAGAGATATTCAGCGACGAACAAGTCGAGGCAACAGTGCTCGGACAATATAATGAGTCTAAACACGCGAAATTATTCTACCAAGGCGAGGAAGTAGCTGATCTGGTACTTGATACACTTTTCAATCCACCAAAGCTAATGCGCGAGACAAACTGGGCTCCACCAGAACTGGTTGACCCAGAACTACTAATTCCAGAAGACTTGGCTGAGGTACTTCTCAAGCTATTATCGAGTTACAATATCTGCAGCAAAGAAAAAGTCGTAAGAAGATACGACCAAGAGGTCAAGGGACAGACAGTCATCAAGCCCCTACAGGGATGGCTGGCTGGACCAAGCGACGCATCCGTAGTAAAACCATTACACGATATATGGAAGGGAATCAGCGTCGCAAGTGGAGTAAACAGCCGTTATGGTAAGATTGATCCTTACTGGATGGCTGCAAGTGTCATTGATGAAGCCATAAGAAACAGTGTCTGTGTAGGAGGACGCAGATGGGCGCTACTAGACAACTTTGCTTGGGGCAACCCCGAGTACGAGGACAGGCTAGGTGGCTTAGTTCACGCGTGCAGAGCATGTTATGATGTCGCTAAGGTCTACGAGGCACCATTTGTGTCTGGGAAGGACAGCCTCTATAACGAGAGCCCACTTGGGCCGGTCACACCAACACTACTGATTACAAGTCTTGGTATTGTGCCTGACATCAGACAAGCCATATCAATGGAACTAAAGAAACCCGGAAACGCACTCTATCTTGTAGGTGTAACGAAGCCGGAAATCGGTGGAAGTGAATACCTCCGACTCTTTAATGAGCTTGGAGGCTCAGTGCCTAAACTGGACCCAGAGCAGAACATCAAGGCATACAAACGTGTGCTTGAAGCGATGGACGCAGGACTAGTAAGGGCTTGCCATGATTGTAGCGAGGGAGGATTAGCTGTAGCACTTAGTGAGATGGCTTTCACAGGTGATCTTGGTCTTGATGTTGATGTCTCCTTGGTGCCTGTATCTGAACAGATGAGAGATGATCTTCTCTTGTTCAGCGAAAGCAATGGAAGACTATTGGTTGAGGTACCTGCAGATAAGACAGAGGCGTTTGAGAAAACTATGGCTGATACACCATTCAGCTGCATTGGCGCTGTAAAACAGGAGAAGAAACTCAGCGTCACAAAGGATGGATCACCCTTGTTTGAGGTGCCACTTGAGGCATTGATTGGAGCGTGGAAGACTCCACTGGAGGCTAAAAGATGAAGCCAGAAGATATACGCATCCTCATCATGAGGGCACCCGGAACCAACTGTGACTTGGAGACAGTAAGAGCCTTCGAGGACTTGGGAGCAGAGGTAAACCTCATCCATACCCAGAAAGTGTTCAAGGACAAGAACCTAGACGAGTATAATATTCTGGTATTCCCGGGAGGATTCAGCTACGGCGACTATGTGCGAAGTGGCGCGATCTGGGCGAAGGAATGCGAGTACAGGATCGGTAAGGAGCTTACAGAGTTCGTTGATAGCGGTAAACCCGTCATAGGGATCTGTAATGGTTTCCAGCAGCTGGTCGAGCTTGGGTTCCTACCTGGATGGGATGGCAAAAGCCTCTACCCCGAAGCAGCCCTAGGCAACAGTACCCACGGCTACCAGAACAGGTGGATACGTATGCGGTACGAGGGAAAGGGTAACTGTGGTATGATGAAAGGACTTGATGAAGGCTATGTTCTCAGTTGTCCAATTGCGCATGGAGAAGGAAGATTTATCTTGCCGCCAGAGCAACGCGAGGAGCTACTCAACAAGCTATATGATCAGGATATGATCATGTGGCGTTATGTCAGGGCAGATGGTTCTTATGCTGAGAATGATTGGCCTGAGAACCCCAATGGCGCGTACCATGATATTGCTGGTATCTGTAACCCAGAGGGTACGGTTCTTGGTTTGATGCCTCACCCTGAGCGGGCTTACTTTGGTTATCTGATGCCTGAGTGGACTAGTGAAGGTGCTCCTGTGAAGTATGGTGATGGTTATCCGTTCTTCAAGTCCATCGTGGAGTACGTGGCTCGGAAGTTCTAAACCCCTTTTTTATTTAATTAAACATGCAATATTATGCTAAATATGCAACCTGTTTTGCGATGATTTTTAATCATGCCTATGGGTAATGTCGGTTATGCAGGGAGTCATTGGAGTCTACAGCCATAACGACGCATCAACAAAAAGCCACTATATTCTCTACGGTGTACAGCACAGAGGACAAGAAAGCAGCGGACTAACCACCGCAGGCAATCACAGCATACGCACATGGAAAGGAAAGGGGCTTGTAAGCAACGTATTTGACGAAAAATTCGCATCATTCACCCACCCAACAGACTATGTAATTATCGGCGTAGCTAGTGGCGAGAACTCAAACAATGGAATAACTCCAGTAGAGTCCCGCGAACATGATCGTTACCACTTCAGCTTAGCCTTGGATGGCTATTTCCCGGAGAAAAAGGGACCAAACGAGGAAATGTTCAAGAAATCGATTCTTATGAATCTTGAGAAAGGTGATTCATTTGTGGACGCCTTCAAGGCGGCTATGAAGGAGCACCGTGACTCCTATTACTCTTTGGTGATGGCGGTCTGGGATAGATGTGAACGTAAGAGTATGTTACTTGCGGCTCGTGACGAGCGTGGTATCCGGCCTCTCTATATGGCTCAGAGTGGCGATAGCTTCTATTTTGCTTCAGAGTCAGCTCCCATTGATGTGCTTGAAAACATGGGCGAGGAGTTCACTGTACGCAAAGATGTTGTTCCGGGGAGCCTTCTGGTTGTTTGTGATGATAAAATCACGGAGGAACAGGTATTGGAGCCAAGAAGGGCTCATTGTGTCTTCGAGTGGGTGTATTTCGGTAGACCTGATAGTGTGATTGAGGGTAAGACGGTTCATGTTGCCCGTAAGCATCTTGGTCATGGTTTGGTTGAACTTCATGATCTCAATGAGAAGTATGGTGATCATAAGGGGAATGGTTTGGTGGTTATTCCGGTTCCTGATAGCGGGCGTAGTGTTTCTACGGGTGTCGCTGAAGGGCTCGGTGTCACTGCTGATGAGGGTGTCATAAAGAACGCCTACATGGGCAGGACGTATATCATTGATGACCCAAAGTACCGTAAGATTGCTAGTGATCTTAAACACAATATCATCCGAAAGACGGTTGAGGGTAAAAAAGTCGTAATCACAGACGACAGCATTGTTAGGGGAACCGTAAGTGAATCAATAGCCAAGAACCTCCGTCAAGCAGGAGCTAAAGAGGTTGATTTCCTCGTTAGCTATGCGCCTATCTTCTATCCCTGCTTTAGTGATCCACCTGACAAGCCATTAGCTGCTCAAGCATTTGAGGGTAAGTCAATGGAGGAGATTGGTGAGCTTGTTGCTGAGAATCTTCCCAGCATTGATGGTGTATTGTATAATAGTGAGGATAAGATTATCTGGGCTGTTGATTTGCCAAAGGAGCATATTTGCACCTATTGTATCAGCGGATGTAATCCTTTTAGGTAAAATCTTCAACATATGGGTATAGTATTAACTTATTCTTATGCGGTTGAACAAGTTGAGTCGATAGATTCAAATAATGTTCAATACTACTCAAGTTTTAGTGGGTGCTGATCAAGACCCAACCCTCTGTACGCCCCCAATGGGGGCTTTATTCTTCCTTTGACCATTTCTCAAGTTTCTCTAGTGCTACTGCTACCTGTGGGACCATGCCCTTGTATGGGCCTATTTGACTCTGCATCTCGCTTATCAGGGCTTTAGCTTCTTTTCTTGCTTCTGGAGTTGGATCAATTACGCATGTGTTGATTTTTGTAAAGGCGGTTATTCCTTCCTCTACCATGGGTCCAAACATTCGATAGTTTTCCAAGAGGTTGATGGCGTCTTGGATGCATTTTACTAGTTCTTCATTTGACAAACTGTTCACTGTATCCTGTTTATGAGGAACTCTTAAATAATGTGCGGCGTGTTCTGAGGCATCGGAGTGAAAATTTGATGGGTGAATGTTTTAATAGAATCCACGGCTTCACTTCTGAGATATACTAGATTTTTTTCTTCCAGATGGAGGTGCATTGTTTTTGGCTGAGATAGCCGTAACCAGAGAGCTGGTAAAGGAGTTAGCTAAGGCAGCGCGTCTTGTTTTATCTGAGGAAGAGACGGATAAGTACACTCAGCAGTTATCTGTAATACTCGATGCTTTCAAGGAACTGGATGAGGTTCCCACTGATGGCGTTGAGCCCAGTTACCATCCAATAGAGATCAAAGACAGTCTAAGAGAAGACAAGCCAGAAAAATGGGAATGGGACCCACTGGCTAACGTCAAGGACCATGAAGGCAAGTACATTAGGGGGCCACGGATCAAGTGAATCCCCTGAAGAGAGCCAAGGAGCTTGACCAAGAGTATCACTTCATGAATGCCTTTGCTGATTCACTGGACTCAGGTGATGGCAGGCTTAAGGGCTATACTGTTTCTGTTAAGGACAACGTATGCGTCAAAGGCTTACAATCCACAGCCGGAAGCAAGGTGCTTGAAGGCTATGTTCCGCCCTTTGATGCCACTGTTATCGCTAAATGCAGGGCAGAAGGAGCAAGCATCCTAGGTAAGACCACTCAGGACGAGTTCGGCTTCGGTACATTCAACGTAAACACGCCATTCAACAAGCCGCTGAACCCCCATGACACAGAGCGCAGCACTGGTGGAAGCAGCGGAGGAGCAGCGTGCATTACGGCGGTTGCTGATTTCCCGCATCTCGCCATCAGCGAGAGTACTGGAGGGAGTATCAGTTGCCCAGCTTCATGGTGTGGGGTCGTAGGGGTCACTCCAACTTATGGCAGGGTTAGCCGGTGGGGTTTGATTGACTACGCGAACAGCCTTGATAAGATCGGTGTAATGGGTAAAACCGTTGAGGAAGCAGCGCTATTGTTGAGTGTCATCAGTGGACCTGACAAATATGACAGCACAGTGCTTGATAGCCCTGTTCCAGACTATGCAGAGCTAGACCCAGTCGAGGGGCTCAAGTTAGGCGTACCCAAGGAATATTATGGTGAGGGAATAAACTCAGA
>JAHLLU010000046.1 GCA_020444005.1 archaeon | reverse complement strand
TCTTTGATATCGGTGGCGGACCATATGAGGGACGCAGCTTCAAAGCAGTACAGACAGGTGGACCATCAGGCGGATGCCTATCAGAAGAACACCTAGACCTAGCACTGGATTACGAGTCCCTACAAGCAGCCGGTAGCATCATGGGAAGCGGTGGAGTAGTCGTAATGGACAATACCAGCTGTACCGTTGATGTCGCCAAGTTCTTCCTAGGTTTCACTACAGCCGAATCATGTGGTCAGTGCACGCCTTGCCGGATTGGTTTGAAGAGGATGCACGAGATACTGGATAGAATAACAAGAGGCGAGGGTAAACTTGAGGACCTTGAACTCCTCAAATACATGAGCACAGGCATCATCGACAGCAGCCTATGTGCTCTCGGACGTAGCGCACCAAACCCAGTACTAACTACCATCAAATACTTTGAGGACGAGTATCTGGCACATATAAACGAGAAACGGTGTCCAGCAGGCGTATGTGATGCCCTGATTAAAGGATATAATGTTGATTCTGAGCTATGCAAGAGCTGTGGGATATGTGTAAAAGAGTGCCCAGTAGGGGCGATTACACAGATTGAACCAGATAAGAAGGCATTGATCAATTTTGATACATGCATAAAATGTGGACAATGCTTTACAGCGTGTCCATTCAACGCGATAAAGGAGGTATGGTAGATGTCAGTAGAACTAACCATAGACGGAACAAGAGTCACAGGCAAGAAAGGACAAACCATACTCGAAGTAGCACAAGAAAACAGAATACACATACCCACCCTATGCCACCACCCACTATTACCAACGAATGGAGCATGCAGAATATGCGTAGTAGATATTGGACGTAAAGACAGACTTGAGGCAGCCTGCACCACACCAATCACAAACGACATGAAAGTCGAAACCAATAGCAAACGAGTACTGGACGCTAGACGTCTCAACCTAGAACTATTATTATCAAATCACCGAGCTGACTGCGTCACCTGTGAACAAGACGGACAATGCATACTACAGGACCTAGCCTATGAGCTGGAACTAGACCTGCATAAAACAGCCTTCAAGCCACAGGACATCGATAAACCAGTAGACGACAGCAGCCCAGCAATCCTCTATGACCCAAACATGTGTGTACTATGTGGCAGATGCATCTCAGCATGCAACAACATACGTCACCATAATGTACTCAGCTACAAGAACAGAGGCTACGATACCCTAGTAATTGCTGGACTAGGCGAGTTATTCACTGACAGCGACTGTGTAAACTGCGGAGAATGCATACAAGTCTGCCCCACCGGTGCCTTAACCGAGAAACCAAGCAGGTTCAAGGGACGATGGAAAGAGCTTGAGATGACCGAGACCACATGTCCCTATTGTGGAGTCGGATGCACGCTTGAATTATACACAAAAGACAATACAATAGTCAAGATCAAAGGAAAAGAAGACGCATTAGAGAACCAGGGAAGCCTGTGTGTCAAGGGAAGATTCGGATACGACTGGGTCCATAGTCCAGAACGATTAACCACACCACTTGTCAGAGATGATTTCGGTGAGTTCAGAGAAGCAACATGGGATGATGCCTTGGACCTTGTCGCCGGTAAGCTAGCCGAGGTAAAAGACCAGTACGGGGCACGTTCAATAATGGGGTTAGCCTCAGCGAAATGCACAAACGAGGAAAACTATGTGTTCCAGAAGTTCTTCAGAGCATGTATCGGCACCAACAGCGTAGACCACTGTGCTAGGCTTTGTCACGCTCCTACTGTCGCTGGATTGGTGAAGGCGTTTGGCTCCGGTGCTATGACAAACAGTATTCAGGAGATGCTGGACACAGACTGTTTCCTCGTTATAGGCAGTAATACAACCGAGAATCATCCGGTTATCGCGAAATACATCAGGCAAGCGGTTCTTGATAGAGGCGCTAAACTGGTGGTTGCTGATCCACGAAAGATTGGATTGGTACGGGATTCATCTATTTGGCTGCGTCAGCGTGGAGGCACTGATGTCGCGTTATTGAATGGGTTGATGAATGTGATAATCGAGGAAAACCTTCACGATGAGGCATTCATAATTGAGCGTACTGAGAACTATGAGGAACTCAAGAAAACTGTCGAGAAATATACCCCTGAGCGCGTAGAACGAATAACAGGCGTCCCAGCCGACAAACTTAGGGAAGCAGCGAGAATGTACGCTAAGGCGGACCGGGCTTCAATCATTTTCAGTATGGGCATCACACAGCACACAACAGGCACAGACAACGTACTAAGCACCGCAAACCTCGCAATGCTAACTGGAAATGTAGGTAAACACGGAACCGGTGTAAACCCACTACGAGGACAAAACAATGTACAAGGAGCCTGTGACCTTGGGGCACTACCAAACGTCTACAGCGGATACCAGAGCGTAGAAGACCCCCTCATAAGACGCAAATTTGAGGAGGCTTGGGGAGCAAAACTCGATGAAAGAAACGGGTTGACAATGGTGGAGGCTTTCAACGCCGTAAGCAGAGGCGATGTTCAAGCCATGTATATAATGGGTGAGAACCCCATGTTAAGCGAACCAGACCTCACCCACGTTGAGGAGAGTCTCAAGAAACTCGGGTTCCTAGTTGTACAGGATTTGTTCTTAACCGAGACCGCTCAGTACGCTGATGTAGTATTACCCTCCTGCAGCTTCGCTGAGAAAGATGGTACCTTCACTAACACAGCTAGGCGGGTTCAGATGGTGCGTAAAGCAGTGGAACCCCCGGGTAATAGCCGGCTTGACTGGCAGATACTCTGCGAGGTAGCTACAAGAATGGGGTATCCCATGTTCTATGGATCCGCAGCGGAAATAATGAAAGAGATAGCATCAGTAACACCCATCTACGGGGGAATCACCCACGAAAGACTCCAAAAAACAGGGCTACAGTGGCCATGCCCCGTATTCGACCACCCCGGCACTCAGTTCCTTCACAGACACAAGTTCAGTAGAGGCTTAGGCAGGTTCCATGGTGTAGAGTACAAGCCAGCCGAGGAGCTACCTGATGAGGATTACCCTTACTTGTTGACTACTGGTAGGATGCTTCAACATTTCCACACTGGCACCATGACAAGAAGAAGCAAAGTACTAGATACGCTGGTGCCTGAGTGCCCAATTGAGATCAACCCCGCTGATGCGGCTTCACTCGGCTTAGCTGATGGAGATCTCGTTGAGGTCTCAAGTAGGCGTGGTACCATTACCGGTAAGACAAATGTCACGGATAGAAGTGATCTTGGCACAGTTTTCATACCTTTCCACTTCGTCGAGGCTGCTGCTAATGTGTTGACTAACCCTGTACTGGACCCCGACAGTAAGATTCCTGAGTTAAAGGTGTGTGCTGTTCGGCTCAGGAAGCCTTGATCAATTTTTATAGTAATTATTTTTTATACTAGCTTTTAGTTAGGTATAAAACCCGCCGGTTTCCGAATCAACTGAAATATCGATGGGATTGATGAGATCAAACGCAAAATGGATCGGCAACAGTCAGGTACTCCTAGACGATGGAAGAGGACATGAGACAATCTGTGACTTACCCAGCGCCGAGAACGTTGGACCCACCGCCCTTGAGCTATCGGTTATGAGCTACGCGGGATGTATTGTAACAATTTTCAAAATAATCGCTGAGAAAAGGCGAATCAATTTTGAGAGCCTTGAGGTGGAGGTAGTTGCGGAAAAACCCGATGGGTCCAAAACAATAGAGTCTATAGAGTTTATCACCAAGGTGAAAAGCGATGCGGACCAGAAAGCATTGGAGAAAGTACTTGAACTAACTTCTTTAACATGCCCCGTTGGGGTACTATGGAAGCAAGCTGGTCTTGAACCAGTTTACAAGCTAGAGAAAATCTAATTCTCTTCTTCCTCGTATCCGACTGTGTTTTCAGGGTCCAGTGGTTTTCCACACAAGATACAGTAGATGGTATCAGGTACCTTTGCTCCACAGTTGGGGCAGGTTTTTACCCCTAGATCCACCTTGAGGTCTGGGTCTGATTCATCTATCACTGGTTTTCTTAATCTGCGTGATTGTGTTTTTCCCTCTACTACAGGTACAACTGGCTCTGCTTCGGGTTCAGGCTCTGGTTCTGGCTCGATTTCCTCTGGGATTGATTTTGTTTCCTCTGGCTCAAGCGGAGGTAGCTCAATCTCGGGTATATCCTCGATCTCCGCCTCTTCCTCCTCTAGTGAGGGTGGCTCTTCCTTGTCTGTGGGTTCTTCGGTTTCCTCAGGTTCTGGGTCATAGAATGTCTCGTTTGGTGTGATTATAACGTCTTCATCGGGGTCTGTTTCTGTTGTTGGCTCGGTTTCTAGCTCTGGTTCGATGATTATGGGTTCAATCGGGGTGATTACTACGTCCTCATCTGGCGTATTTTCGGTGATGGGTTCTTCTATTGGCTCTGTGGGTGTGATCACTATATCTTCATCTGGTGGCGCTGGTTCTACTGGTTCGGTTTCAAGGCTCACTGTTTCATCAATGGTAACCGGCTCGATCTCAACAGTATAGTCTATAGGCTCAACCTCAACACTGTAATCTTCAATGTTTTCCTCTTCAACTGTTTCCTGTTCAATGTAATCTGGACTGGTTTCTTCCTCTTCAGGCTCTTCTTGTCTCTCGAAGCCTTTCTCAACGTATACTTTTTCTGGTTTTTCTTCCACAGTTTCGACTGGTTTCGGTTTTCTTATTCTTGCAGACATTATTACCGTCATGATAATCATGAGTATGGCTACGAAACCCATCAGAATTATCAGTATGTCGTTATACCACATACTCCCCCACACCCTCTGTATTTTACGTCATAGGATATAGGTTCATCGAACCAAATGCCATAATAGTGACGATATAATCAATGCGGTATGCCAAAAGAGCATATTACTTTATCAAAAAACCAGACACTCCCATTTTCAAACATAGTAAAAGCTGGAGGTTTTGTCTACATATCAGGACACACTGGCTCACGTGACAATGAGGGTAATCCACTTACCGATATTGAAAGCCAGACAAGGCAGACCATGGAAAAGATCAAGAAGACCCTAGAGGTTGCCGGTGTAACCTTTGATGATGCGGTGAAGTCCACAGTTTTCCTCAAGAATATGGAGGATTTCGGCGCAATGAACAAGGTTTATGGTAGCTTCTTCGGGGATAACAAGCCTGTAAGGAGCACCATTGTCTGTGACTTGGTGAGTCCAGTGATCCTTGTTGAGATCGAGATGGTTCTCTACAGTGGTTAGGTTTTAAGCAACCATTCCCTTTTCTTTATTGATTATTTTGAAATTTTTCTTAACTGGATTAGGAAACCTCGCTGAAAACCGTGAATCCATAATCAACGGTGTCATTGAGGCAGATAAACAAGGCTTAGACGGCGTTCTCATGCCCGACCATTATATGTGGGGGCAGGAGATCGGGCACAGTATGGGCAACCCATACTATACTCTTGAGACATGGACGACTCTCACCTATCTTGCTGGTAAGACTGAGAATATTCATCTAGGTACTCTGGTTACTCCTTTACCGTTCAGGCACCCGGGGCTACTAGCAAAACGCCTCTCAACCCTTGATATATTATCTGGGGGAAGGGTGGTTTTAGGCGCTGGTGCTGGCTGGAGTCAGGTTGAGTTTAAGGGATATAGTGAGTGGTTGAACACTAAGAAACGGGTAGACAAGACAATTGAGGCGCTGAGTATCATCAAACGCCTCTGGACAGAAGATGAGGTTACCCATAAATCAGCTTACTATGATATTGAAGGGGCAGTTCTCCAACCAAAGCCCGCTCAGAAGCCACATCCAAAGATACTCTTCGGTAGCTCAGGTAACAGAATGCTGAGACTCACAGGCAGAGAAGGCGACATCTGTTATGTTCCACCTTGGCAGAGCCAGCGATTCTATGAGATGAAAGAGATCGTTTTGAATGCTGCTGAAGAGGCTGGACGAGTTGATGCGATTGAGTTCATGGGAGGTATCATGGGTACACAGGAGCCGTACAGGGCTGATACATATGAACGGATAATAACTGATTCCGAGGAGAAGAAGTGCAGCTACTGTAACATAGCCTTTCATAGGGATACAATAGTTGAGGATATCAGACAATTCGCTAAGGATATTCTCCCAAGCTACAAGTAGCTAAAGGTTTGAAATTACCTCTTTGAAAAGAGTTGCTTCTTTATCCCATTCTCCGCCTAGGAAGCTGAGAATGAACATTTCAACTCCCGCATCCATGTACTTGTAGATGTCTTGTCGGATGGATTCAGGGGTGCCTAGGAGTCCTTTGCCGGGTTTAGTCCATGTTATGCCTTCAAAGCGTTTATTCATCTTCGCTGTTGCCTTCTCTATTGATTCATCTATGAACACGAATGCTGCCCACGTCTTGGTGATCTCATCAGGATCACGGTTCTCTTTTTCACAATGTTTGAGTAGGATCTCTGTTTTTGATTTGAACGCCTCTGGTATTCCTGTCCATGCAGAATAATTCGTCATATCACCGTATCTTGCGGCTGTTCTGAGGGTTCTTTTCTCACCGTCACCGGCTATCATCAATGGCATAGGGTCTTGGACGGGCTTAGGGTTACAGTAGGCACCATCGAGGCTGTAATATTTTCCCTCAAATCTAGTGTATTCCTCAGTCCAGAGATGTTTGATTATTCTAGCTGCCTCTTCAAGCCTCGTTGATCTACTCCCAACGGAGCCAAAATCATACCCATAACCCTTGAACTCATCTCTATGCTAGCCGGCTCCAATACTGAGGATTACGCGTCCATCAGTGATGTTGTCGAGGGTAGCAGCCATCTTTGCGGTCAACGCGGGGTTTCTGAACGGTGTCGCCATTGTTAGTTGTCCGAATTTTACCTTTTTTGTGATAGCCGCAAGTGCTGTTCCTAGTGTCCAGCACTCGTATCTGGGGGCTGCTTGGCTCTCATACATTCCGTGAAGGTGATCGCTGAGCCATATGCTATGGTAATCTAGTTCCTCTGTTCGCAGTGCCATTTGTCTGATATCCGGGTATGAGTGTCCTTCAGGTGGGATAAAGGCGCCAAAATCTGGTTTCATAAAATAGTATTCGCTGGTTGAGTATTTTATTCCATCTTTGACGCTTCAGCCTTAACCTCTTGAAGCGCCTTAACTGCAACCTCAAGCATATCCTCGGTAGGCTCTTTTGTTGTGAGTCTCTGAAACCATAAACCGGGTGCTATCAACATCTTCATCAAAGCCGAGTCACGGTACTTGTCGCTCAGCTTCAACAACTCGTAGCTAACCCCCGCAATCACTGGAATCAAAGCCAATCTGTATCCTAAGCTCAGCAAGTAACTGGTTCTCGGTATCAACGCGAATAACGCGATGCTTGTAAGCACTGTAAAGAACATGAATGATGTACCACATCTTGGGTTGAGTCTCGGGTACTTGGCTACGTCGTTTATCTCCATGTTACTACCCCCTTCGTAGGCGTTGATTGCCTTGTGTTCTGCGCCGTGGTATTGGAATACTCGCGCTACCTCGACCCACTGACTGATGGTGAAGAGGTATCCCATGAACAACCCTAGACGAATCAATGACTCTACCACGTTAAACAGAAAACCATTCAAACCAAGATAATTAGTCAACACATACGGAATAGCGATAAACAAGCCATTCATCACCAGCAACATAACCAAGAGCAACACATAATCCCAGAGTGTAAACTCCTCATCCTCTTCCTCAAGCGCCACATTCGCGCTCTGCATCATGGCTTTGACCCCGAAATACATGGTCTCAAAAAGCATCGCGATGCCTCTGATGAATGGTAAGCCGAGGAGCTTGTTTTTCTTGGTGATATTATTGACTGTTAGGTGAAATGTGGCGATCTCTTGATCTGGTTGTCTGACGCACATTACCATGGTCTCCCCTGACCGCATCATGACGCCCTCAATAAGCGCCTGACCCCCGTATGCGAGGCTCTCCTCGGGTTTCTCTGACATTATAGACATGGATGGCTTCGTTTAGTATAAGAGTATCACATTACATTGGGAAAAATTCATCAGCCAATATTCTGTATTCGGCGTAGTGCAGATCAACGAATGCATACAAGAAAACTTGATGAAAAAATTACGGGGTAAGAAAGAATATCTTACCTTTCTCTTTGATTAGCCCCTGAACGTTGTGCCAAACCCAATTATGTATCCACATTTGTTACACCTGTAGGCGAAGTGGCTTATCACTATTCCACGGAAGTGAATTTCCTCAACATCACTATCCTTAAGCTCCGCATCACATTTCGGGCATTTACCTAGACTCTTCAGTACTTTCACCTCCTCCGCCAAAATAAACCGAATAACAGGAGCCACAAGAGGATTCTGGGTCTTCTTCTACACCCATATCTTCTATATGGGCGTCTATAACGCACTAAAGGTCTGTACCTGTGTCGTCTTCATCTCATTAATTGTCTAGGCTAAGTTCTCTTTGTTTGGTATATAGGGTTTTTTTGATGGATTAACTAGAAATCTGTGAATTATTCTGACAGGATATAGTGTTCATATTGGTATTGTGCTGATTCAGGGGTTAGTTCCATAATCATATCCACGTTCCCATCAGGGTCCCGATTTATTACTCTAAAACCCATGCGCTCCCAGAAGCTTCTCAATGTACGTCCTTGGTCGTCAAGCTCCTCGGTGGACAACTTGATCTGTTTGTAGCCATTTTTGTAGAGATACAGTATCTCTAGGGCGAACTGGGTGGTACCAACTCCTTTTCCTTCAATCAAAGTTGCTTGGCTGTCCGAGAAGTATATGCCATCAGATTCATCATATCCATACTCAAAGGCTATTGGTTTATCCTCTAAGTAAACTAGTAGACAGAGAAAACCGGGTTTCATCATCCGCTGCTCTATCTCAAGCGGCGTGTATCTGAGTTCTTTCCTAAACTTCTCCCGGTCTATACTGTGTATGATGGCTTGAACCCCCTCATCGTATCCCTTTATGAACCTGATGCGGGTTTTACCATCTAATCTATGGGTTAGCTTCGTTTCAGCTAGTCGAAGCATTTCAGGAAACCCGGGAATATGTCTCATTAAACACCCCACTATCCAGAATCACTGTAACTGTATTTATTTTAATACCCAGCCAAAATATCAGAGTTTCAAGGATTTTCCTTAAAACACCATAAACTTTCTACTGTTTTTCAAGTTTTTTATTATTTTCTATTGATAATATTTCGAATCATTTATATGAAGCCCCCAGATAGTTGGCGTGGATTTGTATTACCGTGGGTAAGAGACTAGTAAAAAATGAAAGCGACATCAGAAAGGGCATCAAGATGCCAAACAAGTACGATGTACTAGGTGTCGTCAAGAAAAACTATGGACAAGCAAGAATGAACGTCAAGTGTCAGGACGGGGAAACTCGTGTCTGTCGAGTAAGAGGAAAGATGAAGAAAAGAAACTGGGTCCGCGAAGGCGATATAGTCTTAGTGAGTCCATGGGATTTCCAGTCAGAGGAAAAAGGAGACATCATCTTCCGTTATACAAGAAACCAAGCAGATTGGCTCAGCAGAAAGGGAATGCTGACCCTAGAGTAGATTATTTTACTCATTTTCTATATTATAGGTCTGAATAGACTTGATGAAGAATACATTAGATCGTGGATTAGTGGATAAAGCGCTTGAGTTCGCCAGTGAGCGACACAAGGGACAGCTTGATGATCAAGGCAGACCCTACTTTTTCGCTCACGTCGTTCAGGTTTACGGGATTTTAATAGATGTCTCGGATGATACCGAGATTCTTTGCGCCGGTCTCCTACACGATGTATTAGAGGACACGGAAACTACCTATGAGGAACTACGTAACGTCTTCACGCCCAATATAGCGGAGATTGTGAAGATGGTAACCCATAACGAGCATAGTAAAGTGTTTCCCAAACCTCAATCCAACGGATGAATATAATGTGCTATTTCACAAGGCTGTCTTAGTCAAGTTTGCTGACCGGCTGAGTAATCTTAGTAGGATGGAGAGTTGGAGCGACTCGAAACGTCGGGAATACATCAATAGCAGTATCTTCTGGAAAACGGGTAATGCTTCATAAAGACCCGTGTTTTTCATTTAGACATGAAAGCACTTGTTCTATTCCATTCTCAACAATACGGCAACACAGGTAAGATGGCTGAAGCAGTCGCGGAAGGACTGCGTGAGGCAGGATGTACTGTATCTGTCCATAATGCTAACGAGGAAAGATATCCTATCACAGAGTATCCAGAATATGATGTGGTAGCCATTGGAACACCTGATTATTTCAGCTACATGGCTGGCACACTGAAAACATTCCTGGACGACTGGTATATCCAGAGAAACAAACCCGGCTACAGTGGGAAACCATATGGTTTATTCCTGTCTCATGGGGGCGGTGGAAGAGCCGTTGATTCATTGTCATTGTTCA
>JAHLLU010000045.1 GCA_020444005.1 archaeon | reverse complement strand
GCTATATGCGAGGTCATTATCCGGTGTGAATGTCGCTGTGACGCCAGAGTAAGTCACCGCTCCTGGAACAGAAGTAGATCCCTGCTTCAAGGTAAATATAGTACCAGTTATCGTCGAGGGTTCCATCTGTTCACTGAATGTAGTAGAGATTTTTGTGTTGATAGCTACATCTGTGGCTGAGTTAAGTGGGCCTGTGGAGCTCACAATAGGCTCAGTATCGGATATTGTTTCTGGAGTTGTTTCTGTTGTAGTATCTGGTGTTTCAGTATCGGTTGTCTCAGTATCTGGTGTTGTCTCTGTGGTCTCAGTATCTGGTTCTGTATCTGGAGACTCAGTAGAATCCGCTGTTGGCACATTGACATTGTTAGCTGCTAAAGTCGCTGCTGTCTGAGTCAGCGCCCTACCATTCAAAGTTGCACCAGTATTCAGCACAATAGCAGTGCGACACAGAACATTTCCCTCTAAAACAGAGGTTGTCCCGAGTGTCGTTTGGCCAGCGACCTGCCAGAAAATATTATCCGCTTTAGCACCGCCACTTAAAATAACCTTCTTACCATTACTGATTTCAAGATTTTGCGCTATCTGGAATATCCAAACATCAGATGAGCTTCCCGATATTGTAACATCCGTGGATATCGTCACACCGCTACCCCACTTATAGAGTCCTGGAGCTAGCGTCAGTCCACCAATTTCTCCAGCTCCAAGTTCAGTGTAATCCGGTGTAGTTCGCCCGGCGGCATCTGTATACGCTGTTTCCATGTCGCTTACAGCCGTAGTCATTTTAGTTGGAGTTGGGGACGTATATGTGGCTGAATAGACTCTCCCGGTCACTAGAGGTGATGATGCAAATTTATTAGTTGAATCCATTATTAACCCGAATCCAGTGATATAAGTTGCAGCAGCTGGGCTTACACCTATGTCTCCAACTATTGAGGTAACTCCAGTGGATGAGATCCCTGTTTTCGCCAGAATCACAAAATCACCGGCCGACCCAAGATCAACCGGCGCTTCTGGATACCCGGCGTTTCCAGGAGGTACCATAGCTAAAAACATCATCGCTGTAATCAGCAATATCGCGATTGCGTTGAACTTATTTGTCAAAACTTTTCTGTTGTTTATTGTTTCAATATTTTTACTCATTTTTATTCCTCTTAATCTACAAGGTATATGTTTTAGACATGATACCGTCTGTAGTTTATCATTAAAATTATCTTAAACTTTCCTTATAAAGAAATGGATTATTATGTTAAGTTTGTATTAATATGTATACATATTCTAACAACACATGCAAATCCACATTATTTCCTAAAAAATTCCGGCCACACTTTACTTTATCAATAATTTTATGTTTAAAGTGTCAATATATTTTCTTATTTTAATAATTATTAATCTATAGTTATTTTTTACGAAGAAAATGAACTTTGATTTCTACCGTTTCATACAAAAATGCGTTTGAATTTCCTTTATTTATTAAGCAGATAAACAGTTGTTTATTTCAGCAGTTATTGTATACATTTGCTTACTCGTCCTTATATTCAATGTATTCAATTCTTTACTGGAGAAATAATAATGTCAGTTGATGATAAAAATAAAAAGACTAATGAGAAAAGGGTGGAAGAAATGGGGGAAGCCGTAGGGAAAGGGGCTAAGAAAGCAGGTAAAGCAATAGAGAAGGGAGCCCATGATGCTTATGATGCTATAGAAGAAGGCGCTGAAAAAACAGGCAAAGCCATAAGAAAAGGCGTTAAAGCTTTCCGAAAAGGGATGAAAGGGGGTAACGAAGCCGAGAAAGAAAAAAACAAAAAAGAGGAAAACCAGGGGGCGAAGTAAAGATGGATACCTTTACGACTATAGCCATCATATTGGTGGCTCTCTGGGCTCTAGGCTTTATCGGCGGGGTTGGCGGTCAACTAATTCATCTGTTGCTAGTAATAGCGGCTATTGTGGTCATCATTAGGTTTATTCAGGGAAAAAACCTAGTAACCGGTAAATAACAATAAGAACGCAAGCCCTTTTTTTATAATAGCAACCTCATGCAACTATAATGACATAATTAACCGGATCGGCGATCCAGCCAACTTATTATCTGAATAAAGTGTGTTCTATGTTAATTTGGTAGTATTCCTGACTTTAATCTCAACACCGATTAAGAAGTATCCTTGTTAAACTTAGAGAGATCGTCAGTGACTTTTACGGGGATTATGTTTAAGTATTTTCCAACCACAGTTATTGATCCCCTTAACTGGTACTCTCCCTGATTCTGTGGATCTCCAATTGCCTGCATAAGTGTTCCATTAAAGGAAATTTGAGCCTCTATTTCTCCGTAGCCTTCTGGAGGTATTGTTTGTTCCATCATCGTTACAGGTGAAACCGAGGTCTCCCCATAGTAAATCATCCCATCCATGGATACCGTTAGAGGGATTTCACTCGGGTTAGACACCATGTATGTCAACGTGATGTCTATTTCTGGCGGGAACAGAGATAGACTGTCCACGCGAAAGTCTGAGAATTCAATTTCGATCTCAGCAATTGATTTCCTGATCTCTTGTTGCCCCAGATAATATGCTCCGCCTGATGCAACCAGAATAATTATGACTCCAATCAATACTTTGTTTTGTTGACTAACCATATTGACTGAAATTCACTTGCCGAGAATAAGTATAGTGTTTACAGATGTTTATTTCAGAATATAACGTATACATTTACTTACTCGCCCTTATATTCAACGCACTCAATCCATTTATTGAGAATTAAAAATGTCAAATGATACTAAAAATAAAACATCGATGAGTGATCGAGATGAATTTTAACACGATACTAGTACTAGTAGTTGATGGTGGGCTAAGCGCTTTTTTACTTTATGCCATCTATACAACTCGCCAGGGACAAATTAACTACAGAGAAACAATCACAACGCCTCCCAAACCGGAAAAAATACAGGGCGCGAGTAAAACGCAGAAACAACCTGAACCCATAAGCTCAACATCAAAACCTGTCCAAACACCAATGCCTGAGCCAAGAATCGAGAAGAAAACGGTGTTGGCTTCAACGGATGCATCTAAACCTGGACTCGGGCGTAGGATTAAAGTGATTGATATGGAGGGGATCGGCCCCGTTTACTCTAAAAATCTAGGCTCGAGTGACATTAATTACATTGATGAGCTACTTGATGCTGGAGCTACACGTAAAGGGAGACAAGAGTTGGCTGAAACAACTGGAATCTCCAGTCTTCTTATCATGGATTGGGTAAACATGGCAGACCTTCACAGGATCAATAACATCGGCGAAGAGTGGTCTGATCTTCTTGAGGAAGCAGATGTTAACACTGTG
The DNA here is from genome assembly GCA_020444005.1 of archaeon. Next base: position 7,235 of record JAHLLU010000045.1, on the reverse strand, counting down.
GTCGAGTTAGCGCAGAGAATACCAGAACACCTATTCGCAAAACTGGTTGAGATTAACGAGTCTAAGAACTTGGTACGTAGATTGCCTAATTTAGAACAGGTCCATGATTGGGTAACTCAGGCGAAGCTACTTCCAAGAGTAGTGGAGTATTAATATCCCTCTTTTATTTCATATGATATTGAAGATTTTTTATAATTTTTTAAATAGTGAATTAAGAAATAGTGAATTATTTAGTTTGTCTTATTGGCATTCTGATTATTACTGAGTCATCATAAATCTCTGAACTTACAGTTATATCGAGAAGCGTCATAAACATCGATCCCATGAAACTATCGATAAACAAACTCCACTTGCGCCCAAACATATGTCGTAGGTTAAACACGTACTCGGAGCCATTCTTATACGTATTACACTTAAACCAACCACTATACCGGTCATAGACTTCCTCAATCAGAAAATCAACACTATCAAAATCCAGTGGTAAACCTCTGTTAGCAATACCTTCCCTGACACTACTAGCACCAACTAGTTTACCGAAATCACTTATTTCCTCTTCACTCAGCATCTCCAATATGGGTGAAAATAATTTATACTCGATGTTGACGCTTTGAGCGTGGTTGAAGAACCTTTGAGCGATTATATACCTCCTAACGATCTGGTTCAGTAGTTGACTTACTGTGATTTGTTCATTATCTGCCTCCTCTTTGAGAATGTTATCCCATTCTTCGTTTAGTCTGAAGGTTCTAACCGTGGTCTCAACGCGCTCATCTTTTGACAAAATTATACCTCTATATTCAGATATATACTCTAGAAATCTAATTACTCTTATCAAATTATTGGTTATAGGAGTTTAACCTAGATTACGCTATTTGTTGTTCGTTAGTACTTTTTCTATCTGTTTTTCTATTCCTGCGAGCCTCGAACTAAAAAAATCGTTAAAATCAATCAAATCATACGGATTGATATTAGCCTCTTCAAATCCATTTAAATTGGATAGCAATCGCAAGGCGCCCCCATAAAGTTGACCAATTATGGCGCTTTTCTCGCTATCAATAGAGCCGCTTTTCTTAATACGTGCCCACATCTCTAGATAAGCAGGTAATATTCCCTCTTCCACGTATTTATCTAAATATTGCTGAAGCATACCAATGGTTTCAGAGTTCATAGCAATCAATACTCAAAAAACAAGCTCTGAATATATACCCATCCTTTTATTTGTATTAAAAGAAAATACTTGTACACTATAATATACAAAGTAAACATTAACTTACACTTCTTTATATAGCAACTCGCTAACAAAATAGATGCCTGGTGACCTTATGAGAAGACAATTCGCTTCAGTTCCTAATGGGATCTTTATAATAATTTTACTGGACATCACAGGAATATTCCTAATTGAAGCCAACAACTCGGGACTAGCATTCATCACCCTCACATCCGCCTACATATTCTGCACAACAGGTCTCTACGTACTATACCAAGTTCTCGTAAATGCCAAAGGATGGCGATAATGATGTTCAGTAATTTAGACGATCTAGACAATCTGCTTCGCTCGAGTTATGCCCTACAAACATTGTACATTGTAGTGTCTGAGGAGATTCCACCCATTGTAAACGTCTCAAAGTTGGAAGAAGTCATTGGTATATTAGAGACTCATGAAGCCGAGATTCGAAGACTACGTCAAAACCTCAGTCTTCGTTTACGCAAACGCGTGTTTGAAACTTATTTAAATGATATGAAAAAACATGAACCTGCACTAACTGCCTAATAACCAATCCATAACTAGTGCAAATTCATGGTCAAGACGAAAAACCATTATATATCAATAGTATAATGCGATTATAGTTACTCTCATATTACAAGAAAATATGGGATATATGAAAATTTAGCAGATATTGTATGTATTAAATTGTATACTCCGTATACAGAAATTATATATTTGGAATTCTTATCGTTTTTCAATGTGGAATATAATTTACCCGTTAAAAGATATGGTAGATATTGTTTAGTTAATGTATCTGATTTATTGGATATGGCATTAGTTATAATGCTAAAATCATCAAGAGAGGAAATTATAGATTTGTACACTGATCTATTTCCATATGAATTATCATGGGAAGATATAGATTCTTATTTTATGGATTGTGAGTCCATTGATGATGAGTCTAAGAAAGTATTACTAAAAAATATAGATTATATTGTGGATAAATTAAACATTAGTGGTAAATGGATATCTGTTTAATGTTGTATAAGATGGGCTCTTTTAAATGGATTTGCTTAAGCACAATTAGAACGCGTGGGGAATCTGAAGATGGAAAGCAGGGCGTTATCATGAATTGTCAAATGGGACATTTCACTAGGAATTATGTTCATCATCCTAGGTGCGTTTCTGGAAATGATGATATATATACACGGGAGGGAGAACAAATTAGAAGGTATTGTCAGTAAATATTTAACGAAAAAGGGATATGGTTTTATTGAGATTAAATCTGGTGAAGAAGTATTTTTCCACATTAGCCAACTCATGAACGCTGAAGAGGTGAAACGCGGAGATAAAGTAATTTTCACATTAATTCAAACAAGAAAAGGGCAAAAATGTGTAAAAGTACAGCTAATATCATAAAATCAAAACATCAAATAATAAACGAGTTTGGATTTTAATAAAAAACGATAAAGGCATCTATTGTTTTTGTACGTAGATTGTTTCTAGTTTGTAATCTATTCTCTTCCAACCATCATATAGATACGCGTATATGTTGTAGAAACCCGTCTATTTTGGCTTGATCTCAATGGTATAACGGGACTCCTTGCCAATAGTCTGGCTTTTTAAATATTTTAGATATATCTTTCAATTAAGTATCTTAATTAACTGTAATCGGGATCAACCATGTAGAACATTTATGAATGAATCGTATGAGCAAGATGAGCATATAATCACCGTTAAGGATATTATGACTGAAAAAATTATCAGTGTTTTACCTGAGACAAACGTTGTTGAAGCTTCAAAGATGATGACTTATCATGATATCTCTTCTCTCTTGATTAAAACCGGAGGTGAATATGTGGGGGTCTTAACTGATCGTGATGTGATGAAAAGAGTAGTTGCAGAGGGTTTGGATCCAAACACCACACTAGTCCGTGATATTATGAGTTCTCCTTTAATCACTATAAATGAAGATGCTGGCATAGAGGAGGCTGCAAAGCGGATGCGTGATGGTAAGATACGGCGTTTGGTTGTGAAAAATGAAGTTATGGTGGTGGGGATTATATCTGAGTCGGATATCGCGAGAATTGAGCCTGAGCTTCATTTGCTGATTCGTGAACATAGTAGACTGCAATTGCCGTCTTCGGGTACTGAGGATAGGAAAGGTTTTGCTGGATATTGTGAAGAATGTGGCAACTATTCTGATCTTGAAAAAATAGGTGGAAGATGGCTATGTGGAGAATGTAGATAGGGAAAAATACTGTTCCATGCCTTAAATTTATTCTATCATAAAATATGATTCTTATTTATGTTCAAGATTTGTGGATATTTTCCTTTCTCAACAATGTATTGGATTAATCGATTGAACTCATTCAGCGTCTGGGGCGAACAGGTAAATGATGAGGACGGGGGTTTATCTTGGTTTATTAGATGTTGTTACTATACCTAATTGAGTAAATTGCGTAGTAATAGAATAATGGTTAGGACTCATTGTGTTCACTGTGGGGCTCAGATCGAGACCGAGTTAGAAATAGTTCGTGGCAGAGAATTTCTAAATATTGATTTACTGGAAAAAGATGATGTTTATCCCGATGACCCTTATACGTATATTCATCTGCTTTGTGAAAACTGTAGTATGACAAGGAGTATTCAAGATGAGACGGATAAGCTGAAAAATATTAGATGAAGTAATCCCCCTCCAATGAACCACATACAGAAGCCTGCATAACTTAATTTAATAAAAACCATTTTTTATAATGCGTGAAAGTCAGTATTGTTTACATGGGCTGTAGTGCTGTTTTCTCTTATGACGAGATAATGGATTATGAGAGTTTGATATTTTGGAGAGTCTTGATGTTTGGATATCGTGATTAGCCGAATATTCCTTTGAAGAAGTTCACTATGGATTCGATTATTGATTCTAGTATTCCTTTTTCCTCTGTTGTTTCATCTGTGTCATGGGGTTCAGTTGTTTCAGGTTCGGTGTTGGTGTCAGTTGTTTCGGTGGTGGCCTCGTCTGTCTCTGTTGTTGTGTCTTCTGTTGTTTCAGTTTCTACTGGTGTGGAGCTCCATGTGTGTTCGATTCCAATTCCTATGTCGAATAACCCGATTTCTCCAGTGCCCATGTATGGGTCTTGCCCTAGTATATCTTCAAAGTCTTGGTCGGTGTTTGTTTCTTCTCCGCTTAGGGTATCTATGAGCCACTCTGTGTATTCTCCGTCTGGTATGCCTTCGAGTGTGGGGATGTACGTGTCTCCTATGTTTATTCTTATATTGATGGTCCAGGTGTTTTCTCCCTGTCTAATGTAGGTTTCAGGTGTTTGTATTTCTAGATCGAAGGTTTCCTGTGTTAATGGTTTAACTTTTTTATCTTCGTCTTTGTTGGTGGTTTCGGGTTCTACTTTCTCTCCATCCTGGTTTTCTATCTCTACTTCAAAGCTTGGTTTGAACACCAGTTCCCCATTATTGTCTAGGGTTACTGTTACTCCTAGTGGGTTGTTTAGTGACGGGGGAGTGTTTACCTCTGCTTCTGCTGTAAAGTCTACTTCTGGTTCCTTTACTGTGATTTTATGAGTGGCTCCAATTTGGATGAGCTCTACTGGTTTCCATTCAAACAAAAGACCTTCTGGCAGAATTAATCCCATTGGCCCTGTGATGGCATTGTAGCTATTTACTGGTTCTTCTGTCCATTCTCGTTTTTCCGGTATCTCACTGAGTGATTGATATTGTTCGGGGGTGTATCTTGGTCTTATATTGTTTTCAAGGTACTCTGCTTCTTCAGGTGTTAGGCTTCCGTCTTTGTTCTTATAGAATGCTAGCCCGAGTTGGTTACCCATTTCCTTTGGTATATTCAGCTCCGGGTCCGAGTGTACCGCGAACATGCCAATATCATAGAATCCAGTTGCGATATCTGAATCATCTTTTTGAATAATTACATCGTCTCCTAGTACTAATTCCGCTGATGAAATCGGAATACCGTGGATGCTTTGTATTGAGAACCGGTTTGTTGGGTATTCAATAGTGTATGCATCTGTCCAGAAGGGTCCCATATCCATTGATTCTACTTCCTCATCGGTTGTTGATGGATAGTGCATGTTTGCTTGGGTACTATACTCGTATTCTCCGGGATTCATTATTATTGGTAGTTGGCACATGAACGTGTATGGGTGGAGTCCCGGTGTGCATGGGTCATCGAGATAGAATGAGGTGTATGGTCCATATGTTGTTTCGTTGTCTGTGAAGACTGTGTATATTTCTGGTATGAAGCTAGTTGTTCCTGTGTTGTTTATCCAGACGATGTTCATGAATACTCCGCCAGTTGAGAATGTGTCTGAAATCATCGTGATGCCTGTAAGGGACGCGTCTGTTACGATGTCGGGTACATGGTCTAAGCCTGTTATGGGTTCATAGAGCATGAACGCCTCACTGACAACAGAGTGTGTAGTCTCGCTCTCCCCATTAGAGTAGACAAGTTGACCATCCAGTATTACTCCATAAACACCGGGAACTCCTCCAGTTGATACCCAAGTTACCGGTACTTCCACATATTCTCCGGGGGCTACTGCTTGGTCTGTTTCATAATCTCCTGCATCGTATTGGTTTCCGCATGGACCGGTGATTGTGATGGTGCCTGTGGATTCTATGACGTTAACGTCTCCCATGTTTGTGGTTGAGAAGATGAGTTGCACTGTGTCTCCTATTGCCCACTCTGATTCAGCGGATACAGTTCCGACCACCAGAAAAGAGACTATTAGGAAAATTAACGTTGGTTTAACTAAAAACTTCACTTTAGAACCTCTTAGATGTTAATTATTCTGAGAGGATGTAATATCATTATCCATATTATCGTAGTAATACGACTCGTTTTCAATTTATAATGGACTTTTTGATCTGCTGATTCAAACACCTAATCTAATTGAAACACACTTGATACAATATGAAGTATGTTCACACCAACTTGGTAGCACGCGACTGGCGAAAACTCGCAGACTTCTACATCAACGTATTCAACTGTGAGTTAATGCTTCCTGATCGTGATGAATTTGTGTTCAATAATTGAGTACTCTGAGTCAACAGGATGGACACACAAGATTCAACCAAAGTGAATGGAATGCATACGTGTATGTATATCATGGAGTTTTCAAGGGACGCTTTGTTACAATCCTTTTTTTAGATAGAACGCGTACTTTTTCCCACATAACCTCAGAAAGTAATTCATTGACTAACCCATTATGGTTAAACTGAGAACAGATTTCTAGTATTTCATCGATTGGTGTCTCGACTTTTTTTTTGATTAATGCCATTAGTCGCAGTTCAAACTCTAATTCTTCAGCAGTTTTCTTAGCTTGTTTTTCTGTAACCTCATTTCCCCAGATGTTTTTTTCACCGTTTGATTGCATAATTATAACCATATATCCTTGAGCGAACACTCTGGGGAATTTTGGTAGAATGTTGTTACCAGTTTTTTTCTCCACTAAAAAACACCTCACTGAATTTATGTAGCTGATATTTGTTACTCCTAGATAAATTTAGATAATAGTATCCAAACATTCTCCCCATTTGTTGGGTTGAACTATTACTAAAAACTATCACTATGAATTTGTTCCTGTACGGCTATATAAATAGTCGAGAAAATGGATGATATATTGTAAAATTGATGATATAAAATATAAAAAGAGGTCAAATCGAATATTGAACGTATAGAATCTGGTATAAATGGATGTAAATTATTTTTTTGTTAAGAATAATAATATTAATGGATAATATTTTAAGTATAAACTTACTATAAAAGTTATTCCGGTATTAAAGCACTGGCGTAATAAACGTGGTTGTTGAGAAAATGGTGGTGGGTGTTGATAATTTTGATGGGAATTTTCCTTTTGATGATATTGACAGGTTGATTGTTTTAGTAATAACGGAATATGAGTCAGCAAGTGCATATACTATTTATCAACATCTTGTTGAGGATGAAGGAAAGGATATTCGTCGGTCTGCGCTTCTTAATAGGTTGGATAGATTAGTTGAAGAAAAC
>JAHLLU010000044.1 GCA_020444005.1 archaeon | reverse complement strand
AAAATGGAGCCGGGCGAGGGATTCGAACCCCCGTGGAGCCGCTCTGCAGGCGGCCGCCTAAACCGCTCAGCCAACCCGGCGCAACAATGAGAGACACGAACAGTTTTTAATGTTTTGTGTATGGTGGGACCGCCCGGATTCGAACCGGGGATCACGCGGACCCAAACCGCGTATCGTACCAAGCTTGACCACGGTCCCAGCGCAAACCGATAAGGGCTAACATCTTATTAAATGATATGTCTACCCGTAGCGTTGTTTAGACCCTTCAAGGGCAGCTACTACTGGTAGTGTCTCACCGGCTAACATACTTAGCATGGCTCCTCCTCCTGTGGATACATGGCTCATCTGGTCATTGATACCAAGCATTGACGCCATTGCCCCCATATGGCCTCCGCCCACCACTGTGAACCCCTTACAGCGAGCCATACACCGTAGTAATTCCTTTGTGCCGATGTCGAATCCTCGTCTCTCGAACATCCCCAATGGGCCTTCTGCGACTACTGTTTCAGATTTCTCGATGGTGCTGCAGTATTGAGCGATGGTGTTTAACCCAATATCGTAGATGTTTTTCTCTTCAGTAATCCTGTCTATGAAGACCTCTACTCTTTCACCTTTAACGTCAAGGGCTACATCCATCGGTAACTGGATCTGATTAGGATACTTATCCAGAATATTTTTACAGACATCAACCTGTTTTAGTTCCTCTTCGTTTAGCTCTTCATAGCGTTTCTTCATCTTGCCTCTTGCCATCTGGAAGCTGTCTGCGACAAGACCACCGATTAGTATCTTATCCGCAATATCATCTCTGAGAACCCTGTCGATTACTGGTATACGGTCATCGACTTTGGCTCCACCGAGAAGATAGACGCTTGGGCGTTCAGGTTTATCCAGCACCCTATTGAGTGCCCTAAGTTCTTGCTCCATGAGGCGACCCGCTAACATTGGTACCACGTTGCTGAGCCCCACGAGGCTTGCTTGGCTTCTATGAGCTGCTGCGAAGGCATCGTTTACGAAGTAGTCTACGTATTTACTTAGAGTTTGAACAAGTTCTGTGTCTCGGAGTTCTTCTACTGGTGCTTTCTTGTTTTCTTCTTCCATCATTCTGACGTTGTTGAGTACCAAGACATCGCCTTTCTTCAATGCCTTAATTTCTTTCTGAGCTTCTTCTCCAACAATATCATTAGTGTACTTGACAGGGCGCTCCAGATACATCTGTAGTACCTTGCTGTGGCTTTCTAGACTCGTAAAGTCATATTTTCCGGGTCGGCTTTGATGCGCCCCGATGATGAGCTTAGTGTCTTTGAGGCTTCTTACGGTTGGTATAACCGCCTGTATCCGCGTGGCATCCAGTATCCTTTTGGAGTTAGGGTCAAGGGGGCTGTTGATGTCTGCTCGCAGGAAAACGGTCTTGCCTGTTAAGTCTACATCATCAAGGGTGAGAAAGTCGTATACCATGATGTATCCCGGTGGTTCGCATTACACTGTATGTTCTATAAAAAACTGTTCTCTCTTATTTTCGACGTTTAATGATATATTTTACCAATTTCTCTAATCCAGTGAAATCAGATTTCATAAAATCCAACTCATCAACACCATCAAACCACACAGGAATAATTCCATTCTTTTTTGATTCCCTTAGCTCCAATCTGAGTCTCGCTGCCTGAGATATTACCTGTCTTCTTTCTCTGTTGACTTCTGTGTCTTGAACGACTTCACTCATCAGATAAGCTCCATCCTTTGTACCTATCGGTTTGAGATAGGCTTCCTCTGCTTGTATCTCCCCGAACTCGCTGTGTGGCTCTGTCTGGTACCAGTAAGCTACGCTGCTGTAATCTTGTTGTAGCATATTGGCGTGTCCATGCTCTATCTCAACTGATATTGTGTTCTTGAATGGAATTGGATCAGGTATGTGTAGCCTGTAAGCGCTGTATCTGCTATTCACTTCATCCATCACGGTCAACCCATGATAAGGCGCCTGAAAGGAGCCCTTGTTCCAGAACCAGCCTCCCTGAAAATAGTCCTCAGTGCCTGTTCCTATGATGCTAGGGTATTCGTCATCGTCAACGGTGATGAACTCATCACCTTGAAGCATCAGCAGGCTTCCTTTATCATAGCTCTGCATATTTAGTACACAGCCAGCATAGTGTCCTCTGCCCTTTGCTTTGAGTATTGTATAGTTTTGATCTATCTCGGTCGGGTTCTCTCTATTGTATCTGCAGTGGAAATAGAGTGTATCCTCGTCAAGTTCAGTATCATGATATTCAATATTGTAGTAAAGGTGGGTTACAGGGTGAGTGCTCCTGTTTTCAACCTCAAGTACTGCTTTTTCCTTGAATGGCATTGGCCAATAACTGAAGAAGCCTCCGCTTGTCATCCCATGCATCGCGTTAAAGTGGTGTACATATTCTGCGAAACCGGCTCCAAAGAAATCACCTACAGGCGCATAGACGCTTGGAGTTTTCTCCTCTTCCCAGCTAAACCTGAGAAGCAGGTAACGCAGTATATTTTCGTCCTCGGAGTTTATCGCGAACCATATTCTACTGATGACTCCGCTACCCTTGATTTCACCTAGTTTGATGGTCTCGTCGGGTTCAACTGTTACATAGTCAGCGTTTCCATGGCTAGGATCATGGCTGCTTATCTGCTTGGTCTTCCAGTTCTTCGCCTTATAGATAGAATCAGGTGATCCGAGGAACTTCATAGAAAATAAGTGGGGCTTCTTTGGTTAAGAGTTTAGGCTTTAGCTACCCAGCACAGTGAGTCTCCACTACTCACTGAGTAATGGACTCGTAGGAAGCTAATCACTCCATCCATAGGGGCATAAGCGGTTTGAATGGTCTCCCCTAATAGATTACAAACAGTGCCAAGCTCCTCGCCTTTCTTAACTCTCTGACCTGCCTCGATTTTTCTCCGCCATACACCACCTTTCACTGCCCATACTCTTTCACTGGGTGGATCAAGAGGCGGATGATAGCTGACGGTTTCTCCTTCAAGCATATCTAGATGTCTAAGTAGATTCACTGCTCCATCGTAGTGATATTTTACGTCTTTCTCTCTGATGGGGTACGGTGCTCCCGACTCAATCATTAGACAAGGAATGCCATACTTGTTAACAGCCTCCCCTGTGTTTCCAGATATGTTTGTTGTTTCTATCAAGGCTGGATTGTAGAGTGATGCCAGCTCCACCATTTTGTCGAAGAGTTTCTTGTTATCGGTCTTGTATACGAATATTCCCCTTGTTACATCCTCACCGAGATCTGCGCTGTGAGCGTCAACCAGTACATCTGATTTACTTACAAAGTGCTCAAAGACATGATAGGCTACACGTTTGGTGATGGATGCCTCTGGGTCTCCCGGGAAAACCTTGTTCTGGTTCAAGTGGTCCAGTTGGTTATGATATGGCTTCCGGGCGTGGAACCCCTCTGTGTTTACGATTGGCACCAGTATTAAGGTACCCGAAAGCTGATCCGGACTGATTTTCTCAGCTAGTCTGTATATTGCTTCTACTGGGGCACATTCAACGGCATGAACGCCTCCAAGAATAGTTACGGTTGGTCCTTTTTTTGCTCCATTTATCACGATATATGGGAGTTTTACTTCGTGGGTTGAGGCATCACCGATCTTTACATAGCCTCTATCGGTAGTTCCCGGTTCGATAACGGTATCTTGTACCTTGAAAGACATAAGTAAACTGAGAATAGTCGGAGTGTAAAAAATTTGGGTTAATAGGTATAATTGCAGATGAACGGCTCACGCCAATCCTTCCACAAGCCAATAACCATGTTACCGGTCTCGGTGATGACAAAAACATCCTTGTTCATCAACAATTCACCGCCCTCCCCGTGAACCACAGGGCTGAAGACAACCACCATATCCTCCTCAAGAACCGTCTCATCGGCTCTAGAGATATACGGAGGCTCATAGTTGGTAACACCAACACCTGCACCTAATGTAAGCTTGGGCTCCAATGTGATGCCTTTCTCGGCTGCAACTGCTTTCACTGCCTCATAGACTTCGCTGGCTTTTACACCGGGTTTAAGGTTCGCCCTTATTGTCTCCCGTAGAATCACTAGCTTCTGGTAGTCGGCTTTCTGTTCCTCGGTCATCTCACCCATGGCGAGCATACGTGCACCGTTACACCAGTAGCCTTTCACAGTTGAAACAAGCTCCATCCGCATCCACTCATGATGCTTCGGTACCCTGTCGAATCCGATTCCATACATGGGTGCACCGGGCCACCATTTCTCCGTGTTTGTACCTGTTACTACTTGTGCTACTGCGTGGTGTCCTACTTCGTCCAGTTCTCTTTCAAGGGCGTGGATTCGTACATTCTCCGTGTTACTCATTTCGCCTGATGCCTGCACTACTAGAACGTGGTGTGCTTGTCCCGCGATAGCGTGGTCGGTCTTGCCCGCTACTTCCTTGATTAGTTCAAGCTCCCTCGAAGTCTTCTTTATTCTGAGTTCACGTAGCAAGTCATCGCATGGTACGAGTTGGAAGCCCTCTAGTGCTGATTCAAGTCTGTTGTACAGGTTTAATGGTATCCTGTTGACATCAACGCCGATTTTTCCAGTCTTCCTGACAGTGTTTTTGGTCAACAATACTGCTATTTCTACGATGCTGCTTGGGCTTCCCGGTTTCTCAGTATAGGTCTTTGTCTTGTTTACCCAAGCCAGATTTAGGAAGCTACTCTCCCATTCGTGAGGCACTATGGTTGTAGGCAACTCTTCTTTGGGCCAGAATAACGCCATGTATCTGTCTGGGAAGCTTTGTGGATAGTGGAGGTATGCTCCTGTGAGGTACTGAATATTATCATAGCCAAAGACTAGTAGGGCATCGTATCCGCTTGCCTCTATTGCCTCGTTGACTCTTTCCATTACTTCTTCTTTCATGCATTTTTCCTCCTAGTGGGTCGCCCTGTGGCCATAGACATGGTATAGCTTATCCCATTCTCTGTACCAGCTGAGCTTCCTGTTTCCCTCCTCGGTTATCTCGTAAACGTCCTTGCTGTGAATTAGCTCCTGTCTTGGACCATATGTGTAGATGTCCAGTGCGAGAACCATTCCCTCCTTGAGTTCTGTGCTACAACTCAGGTTCAGATAAGGTGGCTCGTGGTGGCTTGCACCTACACCATGACCTATTCCCGGCTCCTTCCAGAAACCTATCGCCTGTTTCTCTGCTGCCCGAGCTACGTGAGCATAGACCTCGTTACATGCTACTCCAGGTTTAATCATCTCAAGGGCTGTTTGTTTGAGTTTCTGGTTTTCATTGTAGGCGTTCTCCTGCTCTGGGGATGGTTTTCCAACTACTCCCATCCTACCTATGTTTGTCCAGTACCCCATGTAGTGGGCGCTGACATCCATCCTGAAGAGTTCGCCTTCTTTCACCCAGCCTCGCTGAGGTGTATAGTAGATTTGTCCCTCGCTTCCGAATGCTGAGTTGAGTAAGCCTACTCCGCTTGCCCCGTTCTCGTTGACGTGGACCCTGATTCTTTCAGTGATCTCCGCCACCGTATAACCAGGGTTATCCACTGCGCCTTCAAGATGCATAAGCGCATATACGATTCCTCTGTCTGTTTGTTTACAGACTCGCTCTATGAACTCGATCTCGCCTCGGGTCTTTATGATTCTGAGGTCCCTGATCATGGGGTCGGCTGGCTCCCAACCAACGTTTGGAAGTTTTCCTGATAATGAGTCCATCAATCCCTTTGAGACCCTTGACGCGTCAAAGCCAATTTTGTTCTTATCGAGCCCCATTCCTACAATTAGCTCTTCAACTGCCTTGACGAACGCCCCTGTCTCATATCCCTGGTTTTCATCGTAAACCAGAGTTTCTCCCTGCCACCCTTGGTCTTTTACTGCCTGTGACCAGTCCTGTGGTATTACTGCGACTGGTGTACCTTCTTTGGGTAGTAGGACAGCGGCTTTTCTTGATGGATAATTTTCCGCGAAGGGTAGAACTGTTCTTGTAAGATAGTTGAAGTTGTCCACGCCCATCGCCAAGACTGCGTCATAGTCGGTTTCCGTGACTGCAGCCTCGATTTTTTGTTTGAGTAAATCCATTTTGGATGCTCCTAAGTGTTTAGAATCTCTATATTGCTAAACTAGGAGATACATTCATTGCATATAAGCAATTTTCGTCAAATTGTTATTCTATATATAAAGGAAGAGTGTTTTGGGGGTTTTAGGGGATGGGTTCATAGAATTTCTGTATCTCTATGACGTATCCTTCAGGGTCATGGAGTAAGAATATCCTTAGATTGAGCTCCTTATCATCGTGGGGCTCGTTTATGGTCTCGACACCGTTCTCTTTGAAGTGTTCATACCATGCGTCAGGGTCATCAACTATCACTGTAAGCATAACCGGCTTGGTATCACTGTATTTATGGTAACCAACATTACCGTCAACGCAACCCATGTAGGCGTTGTCTCTTACTTTGAATACTTTAGCCCATTTCTGATCCTGTATTAGCTGAAAACCCATGATTTTCTCGTAGAAATCCGCTGCTTTCTGCAGGTCTTTGTAATAGAAGAAGGTTAGAATACCTTTTGTTTCTGGATACTGCATGGATGATTCTCGACTGATGGGCTTAAAGAAGTTGCCCCTTCTTCGCTCAATGTATAAATCACACCCTATCTCAGCGTTAATTGATAATATTGGTTAATATTGGAGATAAGGCACCTGATTTCACACTAGTAAATCAGAATATGGAAAAAGTTTCACTTAGCGATTTCAAAAATGATACCGTGGTTCTCGCTTTCTACCCTGGAGCATTTACAGGTGGCTGCACAAAGGAGATGTGTACCATTCGCGACGAGATAGCGGTTCTTGAGGACCTTAACGCGCATATACTGGGTATCAGCGTCAATGATCCGTTCACAAACAAAGCGTTCCACGAGGAAAACGTTCTCACCTTTCCTCTACTCTGCGATTATAACAGGGAGGTTGTGAAGTTATTTGATGTTTATCACACGGATTTCGCTGGTTTGAAGGGTTATACTGTTGCAAAGCGCAGCGTGTTTATCGTCAACTCTGGTGTCATCGATTACAAGTGGGTTACTGATGATCCGGGTGTGATGCCTCCTTATGATGAGATCAAGGCTGAGTTGGCTAAATAGTCTTAAAACACCTTATTTTATCCCTCTCTAACACTAAACAAGGTTTAAAAATCGCAATAAAAGAGATTATTTAGAACTTTTATGAAGAGTTACATCAAATTATTCGGTCCACCTATCGGTGAAGCACTAAAAGCCCTAAGAAACCTAGCAATTGACTTCCCAGAAGTCTGTGTAATGGACACAGCTTTAGAGGCGCAATTTGGTCTAGGCAGCATCGCGGGACCAGGTGGTATTTCTGGTGCAGGAGGTCAGGCTTCAATGGACTCTGTACAGATGGTTATGAGCTTTTTCGGTGATGATATCCCCGAGGAAAGATGTGATACCATTGTCAGCAAGAGTGGAGAGCGTCTCGGTGAGTACGATTTCTACTATGAATGGTTCCAGAAGCCGACAGTTCAGCAAGTTGAGGATCTAATCTCCAAGATTGATGAGGCGTTAGCTCCTATTGGTGTCCGGTACACAATGACCACCAAGTAATTCTAATCTCTTTTTTCTTTTATCTGTTCTAAGGCAGTAGTAATGTTATCTACTGGTAGGTTGCAGACGAATCCCTTGCAGACGTATATCTTGGGTTTCTTTGTTTGATTGATGTTTTTTATGTACGGAATTTTTTCAGCTAGTTCTGGTAACCATATGTGGGTTATTGTTGATGGTAGATACTCGTCCGATAATCCACGTATTATATTTTCAAGATTATCACCGGTCAATACCACCTCGCTTGAAGGACCAAACGCGAAATCGAGACCAGTTAAAAACATTGAGTATGCATGAGGTGCTCCAAGTATCCTTGATGAAAAGAACCGGGACAACTGTTTTGCGTCTTCATCTAGCTCCGTTTTTCCAGTAAGCCTTGATAATCGTATGAGATTGTAGAATGCAACTGAGTTACCGCTAGGAATAGCGCCATCATAGATCTCTTTTCGCCGAGTCAATAGTTTTTCAGCGTTATCTGCCGTGAAGTAGAACCCGCCTCTGGGGTCACCAAACCTCAGCCTCATAGTGTCGTTCAGTTTGCTCGCGTAGTCAAGGTATCTTGGTTCATAGGTTGCCTGATATAGCTCGATTAAACCCCATGTCATGAAAGCGTAATCATTGAGGAATCCCGGTATCTCGGCAGCGTCCTCTCTGTAACGATGTAGTAGTGTCTCGCCATCCCACATTCTGCCTATTATGAACTCTGTTGCTCTGACCGCTTCCTCTATGTATTCCTTGATGTTGAATGCTCTCCCGGCTTTACTGAGGGCTGCTATCATCAAACCATTCCAGTCCGTCAATATCTTATCATCAAGCAAGGGTCTAACCCGCCTCTCACGCGCCTCAAATAGAATATTCCTAGCTTCCCTCAAAACATCAGAATCCCTGAAGGTTTTCACGTGTAGGATATTTTTCCCTGTTTTCTCACGTGAAGCCTCATCAAAGTAATTGCCTTCTTCTGATACATTGTAATGGGTTTTGACTGCTTCATATTGCGCCTCAGTGAGCAGCTCTTGAAGTTCCTCGCTGGTCCAGACATAGAACTTACCTTCTATACCTTCGCTGTCAGCGTCCTCCGCTGAGTAAAAGCCACCATCAACAGACGCAAGGTCTCTAAGAACATAGACAATGATCTCTTCAGCGATTCTCCTATACTCCGGCTTTTTTGTGACCTGATAGGCCTCTGTATACGCCATGGTTAGCATGGCTTGGTCGTAGAGCATCTTTTCAAAGTGAGGTAATAGCCACCTGCGATCCGTACTATACCTGTGGAACCCGTATCCAATGTGATCATAGATGCCACCCATGCTCATCTCTGTGAGGGTTTTCTCCACCATCCGTAACGCTTTCTCGTTTCCAGTCCTCTGAAGGTAACGCAGCAGAAACAAGTGGTTTTGTGGACTCGGGAACTTGGGAGCTTCTCCAAAGCCACCATATTGCTCGTCATACCTGTCATCCAGAAGCATCATCGCGGTATCAAACACCTCAACCGATAACTCCTCATCCCCACCCTGTCCCGGACTCAGACTACCAGCGATACTCGCCCCAATACCCTCCAATCGATCCCGCTGGTTAAGCCAATAATCCTTGATCCTTGGAACAAGATCCAGCATCCCCACGACTCCAAACCGTGACTCCTTTGGAACATATGTCGCAGCGTAGAAGGGCTTCTTCTCCGGCGTCATGATGATTGTGAGTGGCCAGCCTCCACCGCCGGTCAGCATCTGGGATACCGCCATATAGACGCCGTCTATATCGGGGCGTTCCTCCCTGTCTACTTTGATGTTGATAAAAGCATCATTCATGAGCTTAGCCACATCTTCATCCATGAATGACTCATGCTCCATCACATGACACCAGTGACAAGTAGAGTAACCAATACTGAGAAAAACCGGTTTGTCCTCATCACGTGCCCGATTAAACGCCTCATCGCCCCAAGGATACCAGTCCACAGGGTTATTCGCATGCTGCAAAAGATAGGGACTTTTCTCGTCTATGAGTCGATTAGGCGTAGACAAAACATCAGCTTCCTTGATACCTGTTATGATAAGCCCATGTGTTGAGTGGTTCCCGTTCTGGGCGTTTCAACTCGTTTTTCACTTGTTCCTCGCTGAGGCTTGGATGAATTTCCTGCATCTTCTTACCCACAATAATCAAGGTAAGAACACTGTACTCGTCTGGTATCCCCAGTATCTCCCGTGTCTTCTTCGGGCTGAAACCAGCAATAGGATGCGCCACTAGCCCAAGCTCTGTTGCCCTTAGAATCATGGTGGCGGTTGCCATCCCCAAGTCAAACTGATGATACTCTCGGGATCGTATCTGGCAGTCATCATCGGGCTTTGAGAACGCCGCGATAATCATTGATGATTGCTTCGCCCATGCGTTCCCCCTTGATAACGCCTCATACATTTCTTCTAGTTTTTTCCGTTCATAGACGAAAACGTATCTCCAAGGCTGATTGTTAAAACAGGATGCACTGAGCTGCGCATGACTCGCTAGATCATCAACGATTTCCTGTGTTATCTCAACAGGCATCAGTGACCTGTAGGCGCGTCTCGCATGTATTGCCTCTGATACGTTCATAATTGGTCATCCTTGAATCTCGGACAGCTTCTCCAGTACGTTATCAACGTGTCCCTTGACCCTTACCTTGGGCCAGACAAATGCAACCTTACCCTCCATGTCTATGAGGTATGTGCTTCTGACGACACCCATGTATTCTCGTCCATACATTTTCTTCTTCTGCCAAACACCATACGTTTCAAGCACCTCTTTCTCAGTGTCACTAAGAAGGTTGATACTCAAGTCATGCTTCTGTCTGAAGTTTGTGTGACTCTTCAAACTATCAGGACTGACGCCGATAATCACTGCGTTCTTCGCCTTGAACTCATCCTCAGCGGCTGTGAACTCTAGGGCTTCCATTGTGCAGCCCTTGGTGTTGTCTTTTGGGTAGAAGTATAGTACTACCCATTTTCCTTTGAGGTCTT
>JAHLLU010000043.1 GCA_020444005.1 archaeon | reverse complement strand
TAAATGCTCGTAATATCGCCGGGAATGCTGTAATATTGGCTTTTGTCGTTATGATAATCAGTGGTATAGTATTGTATTACCTTTTGAAGAGTCTACGAACTGTTCCAGAGTTCGTTAGACGTTGGGAGAGAAAAGTTATGAAAAATAGGTGATCGGGTTAGGCTCCCCATACTCTTTTGAAGAGTTTCATGAAGTTTAGCCCGAGTATTTTCTTTATCTCTTGATCACTATAGCCTCGTGCTACGAGCCCCATAGTGAAAAGTGGCATGTTTTCCATGTAGCCATATCCCCAATCCTTGTCTAGCGGTGTGAAATAGTCTACATCTATTCGTTCAGGGTGCTTATAGATGAAAGCTGACCTTGTAATGGTGTTAGGGAACTCAAGGTCTGAGCCGAAACCAACATGGTCTATACCAACAATATCCACTGTATCATCCAACTGATCCATGGTGTCATCAGTGAGATTGCTATCTCCCGCCTTCTTTGCGAAGAAAGGAGTAACACCAATTACGCCGCCCTTCTCTGCACAAGCCTGCATCATATCATCAGGCTTACCACGCTGCTTACTATACTCTACAAAACTACCCCATAGACTGGTTGCTCTGTTTGCCCACTCAGCGTATCCACCGGGCTGCTCAGGGGCACTACGTCTGGGTATGATGTGTGTGAAACTAACCGGGTCTTTGCTCTGTTCGATAGCATCCCAACAGGTCTGATCTCCTGTGTGGCTAAGGTCTATGAGTATGCCTAATTTGTTCATGCGTTCTACAACGGCTTCTCCGAACCAGCTGAGGCCACTGTCCTTTTTCTCTCGGCAACCATCTCCTACCTCGTTTTTCCAGTTATAGGTTAGTTGCATTGCTCTGAGTCCGTGTTCATAGGCTACGTCAAGGAAGTCTACGTTGCGTTCTAGGAACATGCTATCCTGTGGTCCATACATGATACCATGTTTTCCCTCCTTCTTTGCACGCTCAATATCGCTTGTCTTCTTAACGACGATGACCTTGTCCTCGTTCTTTTTCGCCCAGTGATTATGCTCAATAATCTCTGCTAATGCCTCAGCGAATCTACGCTGCATGCCTACTGTGAGGTTACTTGCCGTCAACCCTCCAGCGAGCACGTCTTCCAGCCACATGTTTTCCGCGACATAGTCTATTACGGAGACTATGCTGCTGTCGATTACTATGCTTTCTTTGTGGAGTGCAAGTGCGTGTTCTTTCTCATCCTTACTCAGGTCCAGATAGCTTCTGCCCATAAATATCCCTGATAGCAAGGGATCGGATGTATAAAAAACAGTAAGGAACAAGTTTTCCTGATTCTATTAGAGAAAATCTAAATATGAATTATTACTTTATCCCATAAACGTAATACTGGTGAATTTAATGAACTTTGTAGAAGAACCTAAACCAAGAAAATTAACCCCTGAGCTAGAACAACGTGCCATCGAGTTTCATGGACACGATGGACCATTCATGACCATAGGGCTCAGAATGGGAATCACAGCCCTTGAGATGCTTGACTGCAAAGGCTGGTTTGGTCTAAACTGTGAAGTACGACTCAACTGGGCTCCTCCAGACTCATGTGTTATTGATGGAATCCAGAGCAGCACAGGGTGTACAATGGGAAAAAAGAACATAACTGTAATTGAGCAACCCGGTGTAGAGGCGTTTTTCACTTCCAGAGATAACAAAAGTGTTAGAATCAAGCTTAAAAAAGAAGTAATAGATAAACTCAAAGGCAATATGACGGATGAAGAAATACCCCATAGTCTGATAAAGGAAATCGAAGAGGCTCCGCTTGCTCAAATATTCGAGATTGAGTCTTGTTAAAGGGATAGGAACAGCACTTCTACCTGTTCATACTCTTTTCTAAAATATCTGAGAACGGATTTACCCTTCTCGGTCAAAGCGTATTTATTCTTTGTCCGTTTGTCTACTTTTTTCATCTGTTTAATATTAGGAATTTCTTTAACGAATTTGCTTTTCACGAGAAAACCTAGACCTTCTTGAAGCTGTATCCATGTCGTGTTACTTTTTGACATTATGTGTGTTGGTTTTTCTTCGCCTTGGTTGATTGCCCGTAGTATATCGAGGTTTACTTCCATTTTGGAGCGGTTTCGACGATTACTACAACTCAACATGAGGAGTGATTCTTGGGTCGATATATTAAGAAATATTCAAGCTATTGTTACGGAATCGGAAATATCATATCTATGATATTCAATATACAGGTAGCTTGAGCAGTATTCAATCAGATATTCAGGATCATTTAGTAAAATCATTCCTAGATATAATTGTCCTATCAATGCTAAAGGAAAATCCATCACACGGTTATGGAATAATTGCTGATATTCACAAAAGATTTGATGTATTGCTAAGCCCCGGAACCCTCTATCCCCTTCTATATAGCTTGGAGAAAAAGGGCTTGATCGCCATTGAACAGGACGGACGAAGAAAGAACTATCTGTTAACCGAGAAAGGTACACTTCAAGCAAACAGGGTAATAAACGCCTATAGTTCTCAGATGCGTGATATCCTCAAGTTTATCGAGGACTAGGCTATACTCTTGTATTTCTCTCTTAGTTCAGAGTCCAGTTCATTGATTTGTTCTTGGATCGTTTCTTTAATACTATCTAGCGAAACCGGCTTGATGAGATAATCGTGTGCTCCTTTCTTCAAGGCTTGCTGAACAGTGTCCAGTGATGGGTTTCCTGTCAATATTATCTTGCGCATATCTGGGTCGGTCTTGTTTATCTTGCTGATTAATTCGATTCCATCTATGTCCGGGAGCCTGATGTCAATTATCAGTATGGCGAAGAAATTGTCTTCCAGTATCTCTAAAGCTTCTGTACCGGTATGGGCAATAACGATCTCATACCCCTCACCTTCTAATATACCAGAGAAAATCTTTGTGAAATTCTTATCATCGTCGATAAGCAGTATTCGATCTATCGCCGTCATATTGAATCGTACTTTAGGTCTGTATTATAGATATAAACAATATTTCGGTACTCGATATATATCGAATCTCGTAACAAGTTTCGATTATTTTGCTAAATATCTATTATATAGTTTTTACAGACGGATTATAGATCCATGGGAAGAAGAAGATCGCGTACAGAGCTAGTGTGTGAGGTTCTGGAGTCCATTGACTCTGGCATCCATAAGCCTACACACATTCTCTATAACACAAAGGTTAGCTGGAACGTCTATAGTGAAATCATGGATATGCTGACGAGCAAAAAATTCATCAAGACTATTGAATCCAATGAGTCATCTACCCGAAATAAGGTCAAATATTTCCTAACCGATGACGGAAAAGAAGCACTTGAAGGAATGCGTTTCCTGAAAGACGTCTTCGCCCCAGCTTAAACCAAAATCTATTTTATGATTATATCAATCGATTCCAACAGTGTTTCTATCGATACTGGTTTTGTGAGAAATAGCTTTGCGCCGGCGTTTTTTGCCTGAATCTCAACTGTATCATCTGCGCTGAGGAAGATTATTCTTGCATCTGGGTCTATTTCCCTTATCTTTCTTGTGGCGGTTATTCCATCCATTCTTGGCATCCGCTGATCCATGATCACAGCATCCGGTTTAGAGTTCAGTAAACCATATTGCTCTACAGCTTGGACTCCATCGTATGCTTGTGCGACAATTTCTAGGTTATTCAACTTGAATAAAGTAAGATAGACTCGTTGTAGATTCTTATCATCGTCCACAAGCATGACTTTTACCATTTCAATCAGACCCTTTTCATTATCAAGATGAATTTACTGCCCTTACTCTTGTCTCCTTCAACCCTATCCTGTACCTGTACATATCCGTCATAACGGTCTAGAAGATAGTTAACAAGTGTCAAACCGATTCCCGATCCCTTGGCACCAAGTCTACGTTGAAGTATCCTTTTCTTTTCCTCATCAGGTATACCCGGACCATAATCAGAGAAGTGAATCTCCAACGTATCCTCGTCTCTAGACTTGATCTCTACATCAAGACGTACATATTCTGTCTGACTGTGTTTCATCGCATTATGGAAGACGTTAAAGAAGAGGTCCTTTACAAACTCATCAGCCCTGATATAGAACTCTCCTTCCTTGAATCGCATGGTTAAATCTAGGTCTTTCTGGGGGAATGCGCCTCTCGCTGCCTCTGATGCATACATAACTGCGTTATATGGGTCGATTCGGTGGAGATTGATGGGTTCTTCGAGTACAGTTTGGAGTTTTTTTACGTTTTTAATTAAATCTGTGGCGTAGTTTACCTGTTCTACTGCCATCTGTATGGGGTCATGATATTTTTCTGGTAGTTCTTTGTCTATGAGAATATATTCGAGGAGCATCAATATGCCTTGGTCAATATTGTTAATGTCGTGGCTCATGAGGTCAACGAGAAACTCTGCCCTTCTCCTAGCCTCCACCTCAGCATTAAGTGACTCAAGACGCTCAGAAACATCCTTCACATAACCATCATAACCAAGTAATTCTCCGTCTTCACCTAGACGCGCCTTTATGAATAACTCCTGACTTCCCACGGAACCATCCTTTCTACGAAAGTTGATTATGATCCCCTTGAGTTCTTTTCTTCTTGATTCTTCCAGTAGGAGATTTTTTTCCTCTGCTATAGCCCATGTTTTACTTATGTTGAATCCGGGTTGCAGCATCTCTTCTCGTGTGTAGCCGCATATCTCGGCGTAGGCATCGTTTACCAGAATATAGTTCTCGTCTTTGTCTATTCTGAAGAAGCCGACAGGCATGTTGTTGAAGAACTCGTCAATTCTCTGTGTCTCTTCATTGATTTGCATTTGTAGAGATTTGTTCTCATCTATCAATGAATATATCTCGTTTTTTATCTCCTGGGGGATATTGATGGATGAAATTTTTTCTCTCAAAGCAATATGCCTTTCTTCAACGTCTCCTCTTTGTGTCATCTTCTTGGCCCCCACGAGACTTGTCTAAATAATCGTGTTATTTGAAGATATAAACTCCTTCACCGAATTATTCTAATATTTAATTTAAAACGCATTTTAACCTTGGAATTAACGCCTTTTACGAAAAAACAGCTATTTATGGGTAATGGAGAGAATAAAGACGCTCTATTGAGCCTCTATTCTATCCTCATACTCTTTCCTCACATTCTTCCTCAAATCAGCGTCAGTAAGTAAAGCCAAAGCAGTAAAAGCCAAACCCTTGGCACCCATGATCATAACATCATATGCATGATCAGTTCCAGTCATCTCCGCGCCGCTGGGACTGTGCAGTATTACATCACCTATATTGATGTAAGCACTCAAGGCTGGTATTTCTTGACTCACGTTACCGAAATCAGTTGAGCCACCTCCTTGACGTAACTCTTTTTCCTCCGGATAGTCTCCTACACCAATCTTAACCATGTTTTCCCTCCAGACATCACTAAGTATTTTGTTGGGGATAGTGTTCGCGTAGGTGTTTGCTACTTGTGTTATCTTGCTCTTGGCTCCTGACTGGAGTTCTGCTCCTTTGATGACGTTTTCCACTTTACCATATATTTCCTTGAGCAATGGCATTGTTGGAGCCCTGACGTAGAGATGTGCAGAGGCGTAGTCTGGTATGGTGTTAGGAGCGTCTCCTCCATGTTTGATTATTCCATGTATCCTGACGCCGTCTGGAATATGCTGTCTCAACGCATTGATTCCAGTATAGGTTAACAGTATCCCATCCAACGCATTGATTCCCTTCTCCGGTGCAGCTCCCGCATGACTACTCTTGCCATGGAACTCCACAAGGAAGCTTTCACGAGCGTTGCTAGTGCCATAGCTTCCCCATATAGAAGCAGGGTGAATCATTATAGCGACATCAACCTTCTTGATCTCGTCAATCATAACCACCTTTCCTCCGGCGTTCTGAACCACCCCTTCCTCAGCTGGGGTACCGAAGACAATAACCTCTCCACCTATTTCTTCGATGAGTTCCGCTAACCCTATTCCTGCTCCGAGGGCTGAAGCAGCTATCAGGTTATGACCACAGGCGTGACCGATACCGGGTAGACAATCATACTCAGCTAGTATCCCAATCTTGGGGCTACCTTCGCCTTTTCTTGCGATGAAAGCGGTCTCCATACCGGATACACCGTATTCGACCTTGTATCCGTGTTTCTCAAGCTCGTCTACCAAGAGTTTTGATGACTTGTATTCTTGGTGTCCGAGTTCTGGTTCAGCGTGAATCTGTTTACTGATACCGACAATGTCTTCGCGGTATTTCTCGATTCTTTCCGATGCTTTATCCTTATAGTCCATGTATATTGCTGAGTGCAGATTGTATTAATTGTTTATCCAGTCAATATTAACTCGTTACCACTGGGGGCCTTTTTGTTTGATTAAAAATAGTTAGAAAAATTTGGGTTGGACACTTACATGTCCATGTCGTCTGGCATACCGCCGGGTGGTCCGCCACCCATGCCGCCGCCACCGCTACGCGCAGCAACTACGTCATCGATCCTTAGGATCATTGACGCGACCTCGATGCCTGACTGGATTGCCTGCTCCTTGACCACCTTGGGCTCGACTACGCCTTCTTTCAGCATATCGATGACGCCCTCGTCAAAGACGTTGACGCCCATGCTCTCGCCATCCTTCTTGGCGTGAGCTGCCTTCAATGCGACCATAGTATCTAGGATATCAAGTCCAGCGTTCTCGGCTAGGGTTCTTGGGATTACCTCAAGAGCCTCTGCGAATGCCTCAATGGCTAGCTGTTCTCGTCCACCGACCTGTGCAGCGTGCTCGCGTACTGCTTTTGCCATCTCCATCTCGATGCTTCCGCCTCCGGTTACCATCTGGGGTACCTCTGCGATGTCTGCGATGACATAGAGGGCATCGTTCAGTGCTCGCTCTGCTTCGTCAAGCATTCTTTCAAGTCCTGCTCTGATGAATATGGCGACTGCCTGTGGGTCTTTGCATTCCTCGACGAAGATCATCTTGTCGTTACCGACTTTCTTCTCTTCGACGATTCCACAAGCACCTAGGTCAGCTTCCTTCAGGTCAGCTAGGTTGTTGATTACTTTGCCGCCTGTTGCTTTCGCCAATTTCTCCATATCTGACTTCTTGACTCTACGTGCTCCCAATACACCTGCCTTGGCTAGGTAGTGCTGAGCCATATCGTCGATGCCTTTCTGGCAGAAGACCACGTTTGCGCCTGTGGCGACAACCTGATCTACTTTCTTCTTTAGCATATCGGATTCGCTGTCTAGGAAAGCCTGTATGCTGCTTGGGTCCTTGATTCTGATCTCTGCGTCGAACTCGGTCTTCTTGACCTCTAGTGGAGTATCAAGGAGAGCGATCTTGGCGCCTTTGATCTTCTTGGGCATACCTGCGTGGACTACTTCCTTGTCAACGATGATTCCCTTTACTAGGGCTGTCTCGTTGAGGCTCTGTCCTTCCTTCTTGACGATCTGGACGTTATCAACATCAGCGATGACGTCACCGTTACGCTTCTCAATGATCTGCTTGATTGCATCGATAACGACGCTGCTCAGGTGGTCACGCTCATTGGTGACTGCCTTGCTTCTCATGCTGGTGTTGCTGAGCTTCATGAGAGTCTCGTGGTCATCCATGCTTACATCGATTGATGCTTTTTCCAGCGCCTCTAATGCTTTCTCGGAGGCTGCCTGGTAGCCGCTTATTATGATGCTTGGGTGGATGTTCTCGTCAATTAGCTCGCCCGCCTTGTTCAGTAGGGCTCCTGCTAGGAGTACGCTTGTTGTGGTTCCGTCGCCGACCTCTTTGTCCTGTGTCTTTGCGACCTCGATCATCATCTTGGCTGCTGGGTGCTGTACATCGATCTCTTCGAGAACCGTGGCTCCGTCACTTGTGATGGTGATGTCGCCTAGGCTGTCGATGAGCATCTTGTCCATGCCCCTTGGGCCGAGAGTTGTCTTGAGGACCTCTGCGATGATCTGTGCCGCCATCATGTTGCTGCGACGTGCATCGCGTCCCCTCTGACGCTCGGTGTCTTCCTTCAGGACTATGACTTGTTGTCCGCTTGGTGTTGTATAGTATGACATTTCATTTATCCTCCTACATCATCCCGGGCATTCCGCCCATGCCTGGAGGCATACCGCCCATTCCACCCATGCCGCCTGGTGGGCCTGGTGGAGCGCTCATCTTCTGAACAGCGATGATGTCATCGATCTTCAGTAAGAGTGTGGCTGCCTCTGTGGCTGACTTGATTGCCTGTGCCTTGACTACCATTGGCTCGTAGACATTGATCTTGGATAGGTCCTCTACCTTGTTTGTGTAGCCGTTTACGCCTACCCATTTGTTGCCCTTGGCGTGTGCGCTCTGCATCTCGCTTATCGCGTCGATTGGGTCCATTCCACTGTTCTCGGCTAGAGTGATTGGAATAACCTCTAATGCGTCCGCGAATGCGACTACTGCTAGTCTTTCACGTCCCGCGAGCTTCTCAGCGAAGTCTCTTAGAAGTCTCGCTGTCTCGATCTCGGGTGCTCCGCCGCCTGCAACGATCTTTGGCTCCTGTACAACGTCCTTTACTACGCATAATGCGTCGTGGATGCTGCGGTCTGCCTCGTCTACAACACGCTCGGTGCCTCCCCTGATGAGGATGCTTACTGCTTTGGGGTTCTTACATCCCTCAACGAAGATCATCTTATCGTCGCTGATCTTGCGTTCCTCAACAAGCTCTGCGTAACCTGCGTCCTCTTTGCTGAGCTGGTCTACGCTGTTGACTACCTTTGCGCCTGTGGCTTTGGCTAGTGCCTCCATGTCTGATTTCTTGAGTCTGCGGCTCGCGAAGATTCCTTCACGTGCTAGGAAGTGCTGTACCATGTCATCGATGCCTTTCTGGCATAGCAAGACGTTGATTCCAGCGTCCTTGACCTTCTTGACCATATCACGAAGCATCTGCTCCTCCTGGTCTAGGTAAGCCTGCATCTGCTCAGGTGTCTCGATGGCGATCTTTGAGTCGAACTCTGTCTTCTCGATCTCCATGGCTGCGTTGAGCAAGCCGATGGTTGCCTTCTTGACCTGTTTTGGCATGCCGTCATGAACAACTTCCTTGTCGATGATCAAGCCTTGTACTAGTCTTGTCTCGGTCATGGATGCGCCGGGTTTCTTCTCGATCTTTATGTTGTCGAGGTCTACCTCGTATCCGCCGTTGCTCTCTTCGGCTACCTGCAGTACTGCCTCCACGGCGATGCCGCTGAGGTACTCACTGTGCTGGTTGATTAGCTTGCTTGCCATTGTGGTCATGCTGACCTTCTTCAAGACCTCTTTGTCCTTGGGATCTACCTTCTCGGCGATCTCCTCAAGAATTTCAAGGGCTTTTTCTTCTGCTTGTCTGTAGCCGTCGATGATAACGATGGGGTGAACCTTTTTCTCCATAAGCTCTGTTGCTTTTCCTAGGAGCTCACCTGTCAATATGACGACGCTTGTGGTTCCGTCTCCTACCTCATCATCCTGGGTCTTGCTGACCTCTACCATCATCTTGGCCGCTGGGTGCTGTACATCCATCTCCTTGAGCATTGTTGCTCCATCGTTGGTGATGGTGACGTCGCCGAAGCTGTCTACCAGCATCTTGTCCATTCCTTTTGGACCTAAGCTGGTCTTGACTGCCTCAGAGACTATGCGTGCAGCCATTATGTTGCTGCCCCTTGCGTCCCTGCCGGTAGAGCGCTCGGTACCCTCTTTGAGTATTACGACGGGTTGACCTTGTGCACTCATTATTGTATTTCTCCGTATTTGTTTAACCTGTGGCAATGAACGGCGTGTAGAATTGTGTGTATGTCTTGTGTGGTTGTTGTGTTTTCACCGCTCATAGTATACCACTTTTGGTTGTAAACCAGAAGTTGTATACCTATAGATAGTTAAAAAACATTACGATCAGAGACCCTAAGCGATCTCTGAGAGTGTAACCATGTTCCCTACTCTTCTTAATATATCCTCGTGTTCTAGGTCATCAACAAGGTCTTTGATGGTCTGCTCCCTTAGCTGCATATGCCTGCTGATGGAGTCAATGCTAGCTGAGCCCATATTCAGTACGTAGTGGATTATCTGACGCTTCTTACGATCCAGTTCCTCTAGTGCTGTGACGCTTGCATTCATGGCTAGGTTTCTTATGTAGAGAAGTCTTGCCCTGCGTTTCTCAAGGCTTTCAAGCTCGTCGTCTATGCTCGTGACTATTGTTGATAATGGGTTGATGGAGTCAACACCGCACTCTTCGTCGGTTAGCTCCATTACTTGGTCTTCAAGCTTGTCCATATAGTTGTCTGCTGTGATCCAGAGCTGGGGGTTGTTGAAGCTGATGAGTCGCTGGTTGTACAGGTTGGGGCTGAAGTCTATCTGGAGACTGTAGAACTTGTTGAGGCTGAACATGTTCTTGTCTGCGCCTTTGTCGCTGGGTTGTCTTACTACGTCTACGAGTTGGGCGTTTCTGATGACTTTGAGGTGTTTGCTGGCGAGTTGCTGGTGTATGTTTAGCTCGTTGCTGAGTCTCAGAGTATAATCTGGTCCTTCGCTGAGTTTTTGGATGATTCTGCGTCTGACCGGGTTTCCGATTACGTCTACGACTTGTTCAAAGTCTTTTCCCGAGACGTTTCGCATTCGGTCTTTTTCCTCAGTCATATACACCACTTCAGTTGTAAACCAAAGGTTGTATACCTACAGGGTGTTAATAAAGTTAATGAACATGACTATTTCTAGGGTTTTTCCTTCTTGGAGCCACCATTCATAGCTTCGAGTATCTTTTTATCCCTCTCAATAATCTTGTCGCGGGTCTGATATGGGCATTTC
>JAHLLU010000042.1 GCA_020444005.1 archaeon | reverse complement strand
ATTTCTTGGTTAAGGCGTCAATTTGTGAGCGTAGCTATGGTGAGGAACTGGAGATAAAGGAGATTCTCGGTGAGTCAACGTTCTTATTGTTGATGGACTCGGTGACAGCTTTCACTGAGCCTGTTATTGATGTCTATACGGATTGGAGTGTGGATGAGTTAAAGGAGCATATCACCAAGGTTCATCCAGTGGACTAGGCTTCGCTTGCTTTCTTGATCTCCTTGCTGAGAAGAACAGGATACAATCCAGCTAACACCAGTGTTAATGCGGCGCCTATGTATGCTGGTGAGTTTAGTCCAACGTTTTCCAGTAGGAAGCCTCCGATCATTGCTGAGACTGCGCCGCTACCGTTCATGGCTATCATGCGTATGCTGTTTGCTGTGCTCATCTCGTCCTCGCTGAGGCTTTTCAGGAACAGGCTTGTGATTATGGGGTCACTCATGAAACGTGTGCCGCTTCTAAGCACATAAAATAGGCTCAGTATTCCGAAGCTAGGGCTCAGAGGCATCAGGAAGAAGAAGATGGCGGATAATGCGATACCAGCCACTATGCTTTTCATGTTTCCAAGCTTCTTTGCTATACCTGCAGCGACTCCTTTGCTTGCTGCTTGGGTTAGGTTGCTGATGAAGAAGAGTGTGCCAAGTCCAGCGCTAGCTATTCCGAACTTCTGATTGACATAATACGGGAAAAAGGAGAACAATATGGCACCCGCTACGTTCAATGACAGAGTTAATGCGCTGAACTTGAGCACAGGTCTCCAGCTTTTCAGCTTGAAGCTGAACCCTTCACTCAACTTCTCTTCTAAGCCTCTTGAAGCTGCGAGGTAGAAGACATACTGGAGTACAAACAGTATCGAGGCTACTACTATCACGGTTTTGTACGCTGATAACTCGGTGAAAGCCAGTTTACTGATCATGTATGCTGGGATATACCCTGTTAAGCTTCCCAGACTCATAGCTGATATATTGATTAATCCGTAGAGCCCCATGCCTTTCTCCATGTCCTGTTTCTTGTAGAAGGTACTGTAGAGGGGCATCATCACCGTTGAAGTAGCATTACTTATACCAAACATGGCGAAGATAAACCCGAAAGCCCATAGAGTCTTGGCTATAAACATCCCACAGACAGCTAGAGTGACTGCAATTAACCCAACAGTTATCATCTTGCCTTTACCGTAACGATCAGCAAGAATCCCACAGGGGATAGCTAGAATGGCGCAGGTCAACGGGTTAAACAGAAATATTGTACCCAAGTCTCCTGCGGTGAAGCCTAGAGCGATGAGATAGAGTTGTAGAATCGAGTTGTATGCGCCGTTGCTGATCCCGTTTACCACTGCTCCAGTTAGGAAGAGTTTTGCACCAGTGTTTAGCTCTGATGGTATCACTGAGTCGATGAATCCTGTGAGTCTTGTCTGGGGTTTTACTTCAACTAGGTTCTCTGCTTCAGGCTCCATCTGTTATCAATATTTGGAGCCTCAGCTGCGCATATAAAGCGGACTCAACTCTCATAATCAATACTTGTAGTCACAAATTGTGAGTACTCAACGTGTTTTACCCTTAAAAAGGGGAAAAACAGGGATACTTGTGAGAGCCTTTGACAGATGAAAAAGTCTACAGGGAAACCGCAAGAAAAGGCACCATCGAGGGTGACCTATACATCGAGAACGGCAGGGTCGAGGCGGAAGAAGATAAACTGATTGTAACGGGTGTAATCCGATGTGAACATGACTGCGAGCTAGTCGGAAACATAGAGGCATCTGAGTTATTCTCCAACAGGGGAGACATCAACATCCGAGGCTCGGTAAAAGCTGGATTAATAGACCTAAGGCACGGAAGACTGGAAGTAACCGGTTCTGTTGAAGTCAATGAGCTTCGCGTAAGTAAATCACTCAGTGTTGATGAAGACCTAACCGCATTAAAAATGCGTGTAGGCGGGAGTATCAACGTTATAGGAAACGTGAATGCTGAGAGAGCCCGAGTAGGGGGAAGCCTCAAAGTTGAGCATAATGCAAAGATAGATAACCTGAATGTCGGTGGCTCGTGTAGAATTGAGGGCAAAGTAACCTCTAAACTAATTGATGTGGGTGGTTCTTTCAAGGCTGGAGAGGTTGAGTCAGAGGAAATCGACTCAGGTGGTTCATTTACTGCATATGGACCAGTAAGCTTGGAGTCTATCCGAGTAGGTGGTACAGTAAAAGTGGGCGGGGGAGCCATCAGACGCAGAATCGATGTCGGAGGTACATTCAAGTCAAAAGAGCATCTAGAGTTTGGCGACATCAGCGTAGGAGGAACCGTAAAACTTGAAGGAGGAGGAAAAGGTGAGATCATTGACATCGGTGGAACTCTCAGCGCTGAGGAAAAACTAAGTTTCACTAAGCTGGATGTCGGTGGCACCGTTAAGCTATACGGTGGAGGTATGGGTGAGGAACTCGTAGTAGGTGGTACTATGAAGTGTCGTGGTGACCTCGTCATAAGTGATCACGTTAAAGTTGGTGGAAAAATCGCTGTTGACGGTGATCTTTCTGCGAAGAGCATTAGAGTAGGCGGTAAACTGGAAGCAGATAAAGTGGTTGCAGAACAGTATATCGAGACAAACATTCTCTACACGAGAAACGGAGCCAAAGCCACCAGAATAGAGATAGAGCGCCGTGGCAAGGTAAGAGGTCCACTCATCGGAGAAATAATCACAATCAAAGATAGAGCATCAGTAGAGGACATCTACGCAGACAGAATACAATTACGCAGAGGATGTCGCGCAGGCAACCTCTATGGGAACGTCATCTGGATTGACACCGGTTGTGATGTAGATAGCGTAACATACACAGATGAGCTACGTGCTGATGCCAGTGTACGCATCAGACGTGGTTCACAAAAGAGTGAAGAACTACCGGAACCCCCAATCTAGGTGATACCATGGAAAGACGTACACGCTACGATATCTACTATGATATTCTTGAGACTGTGCGTAGAAAAGGAGCCACAGGTATAACTAGGATAAGTTATGGAGCAAACCTGCCTGTTGACCGGGCTAAGGAGGCTGTTGAGTTTCTGATAGGTCATGGGTTGCTTGATGAGGATGAGTATGGTGGAAACACCAAGTATACTATTACTGGTCGAGGCGGCGAGTTCCTCAACGCCTTGAAGACTGTTAAAAAATATATTGTCGAGGAAGACGACTTCTAGCGGACTCCTCCACCGCCACCACCGAATCCTCCACCGCCGCCGAATCCGCCTCCACCGCCACCACTTCCACCGCTACTTCTACTTTTCATGCTAGGTGTTCGGGCTGTATAGATAGGTCTGAACCAGTATGGGTAAGTACTCACCAGATACATCGTCGGGTAGTCTATCTCCAGATTCTGCATAGCCTTTGCTACCTTGTCACCGACACCCATTGCGGTGCCGTAGACCAGCCATAATCCCCACATGTGCATATCCTCTGGGCCATATTGTTGGAGTCTGCTGAAATCGGTTAAGTGGTTCTTGAATGCATCCCACTCTAGTTTCTCGCGGTAATTGTCGTTTTTCCAGTACCCGAATAGGGTTGATGGGAATATCACCGCTACGATGCATTGGAAGAGTACTATTGCCCCGTATCCAGCTGCTCCAAGGAATAGGCTTACTGCGTTATTATAGAAGATCAAGGAGAACAGGGGTGCAAATGTTAGCACTACCGCTAGAAGGATTGGCCATACGAGTCGTTTACGTCCATTTGTAGTGAACTCTCCTGCTACGCCGTTGTCTGTTCCTGCTACGAGTTTCTCGTATCGGCGCATTAAGTCGAGCACTTTGTGCTCGACAAGGGTATCGTGCTGAGCGTCCTCAACCATCTCGGTCATATACTCTGTACGCACAACATTGTCTCGTGCCAACTTGTATAGGAAATTCATTACATCAATCTCATATCGGTCTAAGCCAGTCTCGCTGATCAAATGAATAACTGCTTTCTCGTCCTCAACCTCTATCCTGATCTTGCCTTTCTCATGGAGATCAAGTAAGGTAGCGTAGAACCCATCCTCATCGAAGTCTGTGGCGTCTCGTTTGAAGACTAGATTAACGATCCATGGTCTACGGGTCTTGTTTGGGATAGTGCTCAGGAACTCGGGTACAACATAGTCCTTCTCCCTGCCGAAACGCTGCCATAGCAAATATAATCCGACTGGAGCAAGGAAAGCCGCTAGCTTGTTGAACCAGAAGAACCCAGTTGCTACTAGGTACTCGAACCTGTAGGCGTTGTTTGTGTTCACAGTCTGTGCCTTGATGTCATCAACTTGGCTCGGGAACCCATCAATATGAGTTAACGCTTCAGGGGACATGAGGAACTCGAACTCAAGCAACTCATTCTCTGCACTTCTACCTGTATAGATGATCCAGTTCTTGTCACTGAATTTCTTGAGTGTCGGGGGATGCGGATAAACTGTCTCATAGTATCCTACATCTTCTATCTCTACTCTGATATTTTGGTAAACTATATGATCGCTAGCCAGCTTCAAGTTCAGGTGACTAAACTCAGCATCATATTCCAGTGGGGGACGCACCTGATAATAATACTTGACCGTATACTCTCCAGGATCATAATAGTTTGGGTTGTAGGCGCCTGCCTCGTTCCTGTAAGCTTGGCGGTAGATGTCGTTGTAGCTGTAGACGTCTATTGAGTCACTGGTGTGGAGCATTAAATCGTAGTCCATCACATACCAAAATGTGTCGGGTGGTACATCGATGTCCAGTAACTGGATATGAGCGTAATTCAACTCATCCAACGACAACGGTGCCTCCCAGTACCTATATAGAAAGTGTTTGTCGTTCGCATTGATCTTGTAGGTGAAAGTCTCCTCAAGTCTACCATCAGCATATAGCTTAGCAGTATATTGGGATACAACAGCGTCACCCTCAGCATTTCCTATCATGATGGCTACTTGGGTGCCAGCTAGGGCGATTATCGCGGTTATTGCGACCAGTAAGAGTATCTGATTTCTTTCACTCAACTAATTCACCGAGATATCTGGGGGGTTCTCTATCGTCTCCTCGAACTCAAGGTAACCCATTTTTGATGCACCTGCGTAGCCTGCGAGGAGGCTGCTGGGTATGGTGTCCTGCATTGTATTGTACTGCTGGACAATGTTATTGAATGTGTATCTGTGGCGCGCTATCTCGTCCTCAACATCAATCACTGCTTCCATGAGCTTCTGAGTGGTCTCTGATGCCTTCAAGTCAGGATATGCCTCTGCTACAGCCAATAAGCTGCTTGTGATGGTTCTGCTCTCCTGCTCTATCTCACCTAGTTTACCTGGCTCAGCAGTATCAATACCCTGTCTGAGCTTAGCGATGTTCTCGAATATCTCACGCTCATGCTTGACGTAGCCCTTTACTGCTCCTAGAAGCTGCTCAATCATGTCGAGGCGTTTCTTCATGGCTACCTTGGTTTGACCCATGGTTGCCTCGGCTGCGTTCTTGTACTTCTTGAAGTCGTTATAGATGTTGACGAATCCATAGATGATCGCTAGGATTACACCGATCCCAATGTAGACTATTGTTTGCACTGATTATTCACTAAACAGAGTATCTACAAGCCATGATTAAAACTAATCCCATAGAAGATGTTTCATATCCCCAGTCTAATCTCATACTATGACTGTTTACGCTTATCAGACATGGGCTGAACTTGAGGAACGCCTCAAGACCACAAAAACAGTACTCTTCCCAGTAGGAAGCACCGAACAACATGGACACCACATAGGAGTAGGCGCCGACTGGATACAAGCAGACGCAATTGCTAACAGAGTAGGTGAAAAATGCGACGCTCTGGTCCTACCTACTCTCTGTTATGGGGTCTCTGGACACCATAAAGAGTTCACAGGCACCCTCACATTATCCACCGAGACCTATACACAGGCAATCTATGAGATACTGGAGAGTCTAGCAAGGTACGGTGTCAAGCGCGTCGTGTTCATGAATGGACACGGAGGAAATAATACAGGGCTTACCCTTGCAGCTAAACGCGCTAGGGATGATTTCGGATTGCTATGCGCTATCTGTACATGGTGGGATATATTGGCTAATGAGAAATTATTCGGTAACCCCGCTGAGCAGCACGCTGGCTACGCTGAGACATCATTTACACTAGCATCCAGACCAGAAGCAGTGCGAATGGAGCTAGCTAACTGTATGGCAACCAAACAGGTTGACGATGACATACAGTTCACAAGAGCTGGTATGGCGAGATACAAGAATGGCGTGGTTAGAATCCCCTTACAGACCGTAGACGTTACGGACACAGGGTCCATGACTGAGACTCATCCAGATGACAACCCCAGTGTATTTGATTACTCTATGATTACACCTGAGTTCGCTGAGAATTTAATGAACAAGGTGGTTGACTGGATGTGCAGTTTCATGAAGGACTTTGATGAGATGAAGGAGCCAGAACCCAACATCAAGAGACCTTAAGCTCTAACTTCACCCATTCATCTTTTTCTAGGTTTAATCCACCCTTCTTCAAAGGAATTATCTTAACGAGCGGCTGATAATTAGCCCATAGAGTCAATGAGAGCCCAAGTATATTCTCGTCATTAATAGTGAAACAGTAGTTGTTTCCTGTGCCTTTACAGGATTTATTGAAGCGCTCTGTTACGGTTGATATTTGTTCTCCGAGGATTTCGATTGACCCATTTTCTGGGGGGTTCTCAATATGGGCTCCAACCCACCCGTAATAGGGTATACCTCCCTCGATTATCGCTGGTTCACCGTTTACTGTGCCCATTAACCCAGAGCATACTGCTTCCAGCTTGATCAACGCATACTCGGGTTGAAGATGAACCACGTTTCCCGCGATTTCCTCAAGGGGATCACCATACTTAGCATCAATCAGGTTCAAACAGTATCCCCCTCTTGCCCTAATCGGATCATCTGGAGAACGTATCTCTGCATGAAGATGAGGGGAGGTACCCCAACCATAATAACCAGAACGTAGGGTAACTCCAACCGGGTCACCAACTCTAACAGTCTCACCTACTTCTACAACTGGATCGATGTGTAGAAGCTTGGTAACTGTTTCAGGGTTAGCTTTGTTTTTTATTATTACCACGGTGTCGTGGTCTGAAGCAGTGAAACCTCTTCCAGATGGAGCACGTACGCGTCTGATGAGGGTTACTTCTCCATCAACAGGAGAGACAGCTTCACCGCCAAAACCGTCACCCGGATAGATATCAACACCAGTATTCTCTTTATGAGCAGGATACGGGCTGTTAAAGAAGGCAAACCTACCATCCGCTGGGCAATAGAGCTTGACACCCTGTGATTCAACGACTGGTTTCATGTTTGGCAAGGTTGACAACCACAGAGATACCTTGGGTCGTTAAATGATTTCCCCGTAGAAAAATAACGGTTTTAAACCCGTAGATTGTGTATTGTGTGAGTTAACTTGGAACCAGCCCTACGTGGAATACTTGAGAAGGTTATAGACGACGAATTAAGCGATGACAAACTGGAGAGCAACTATCGTATATTCATGAATTTTAAGACCCGTGGGCTGATAGAAAGTGTCCCAAGCGCTATGTTCGGAAGAATATACACCCGCACATACAACGCATGGCTAGAATACAAAGCAAACGATGGAAAACCAGTCAGCAGACCAGAAGCAACTGAGTTTGGACGAATATTTGAAACAAGAGCCGTCGAGATAAGAAGCAAGATAATGGCTGTTGCGAGCCTCTAACCTGTTTTTGTTAGCTCTAGGAATCGTTGAATTTCTTTTTCCCTGAAATCTGGTTCATCTAGAAGCCTGTAATCGTAGTCTGTGCCTTTACCGAGGATAACGGTGAGGCGATCCATTCCATCTGGATTATAGCTCATGAGTATCTTGATGGTGAGACGCGAGTACCCATTTCGCCTCATATACTCGTATATGCGTCTCCGCTCCTCGGGCTCTAGCCTCATAGCCACTTAGAATCATCTGGGAGATAAGAATATTATCCGCTTCACTCTTCAGGTTGATCTTTCAGATACTTCTCAACGCGCTTCATGCGTTCATCGATGTTCTTCTGCTTATCTGCTAACCGCTGCAATCGATCAACTACTTCTTTGAGTTTCTCTTCCTTTGACAAGGTAATCTACTAGAATTCTGTTTCTTGAGTATAAAAGAAAGTGGATGTGTCACTCATCCTTTGGTTGAGATACCAAGAACAAACAATGGGGATCATCCTTTGTCAATATCTCAGGTATCTGGACATCGATATCAGGGCGATATGTCTGCCAGAAAGCATGATGGAAGTATTGACAATAGACAAGTCCAACATCGTTGCAGTCTCTTGCTCTCCAGATTCTCTCATATGGGCATAGATACGTGTAGCTTTCAAGGAAGTTGTCCGTGTATTTCTTCCGTTCCTTCTGGTTGTCTGGGTGACCCGGTAGGTCGTAGTGGTCGAATAGGCTTCTCATATTGATGGGTAGTCCTTGTTCCTCGTGGCGTTTTCTTAGGCGTTCTCCTCTTGCTGCTCCGTAGGCTTTTACTGCTCTGATTAGTGCTTCCTTGCCTTCTTCACCAAAGCTGTCCACCATTTCTCGTGCCATTACACAGTACATTAGGGACCAGAGGTCTCCAAACTCAGCTATGTCTTGCTCAGTAACCATAAATGATCACAGTATTTCGGTGTTCAAAGTTTATAACCTCTTGGCATTAATGTGAAATATCTAGAAACCCATTGTTTGTTATGGTAAAACCATTTATTATGGGCTCAGATAGCGCGAAAAACTTCCTAGAAATAGGCATCAAGCTTCTAAGGGAAGGAAAACCCGCGCTTGACGCAGTTGAGCAAACATGCAAAGCAGTTGAATCCAATCAAGACGACCACGGAGTTGGGCTTGGGGGGATACCCAATCTAGCAGGAGAAGTTACTCTTGACGCCTCGATTATGTGTGGAAGAACATTGAACGCCGGAGCGGTAGCTCATGTCAGGGACTATCTTCACGTTATTTCTATTGCACGTAGGGTGATGGAGGAAAGCCCTCATGTCTTGTTGGTGGGGGATGGTGCTGAGTTGTTCGCTGAACACTTGGGGTTTCAGAAAACGAAGCTGCTTACACCGTATGCTGAGGAGTTCTATAATGCATTCAAAGAGAAGCGGCTTCACGAACTGGGACCAGAGTTTGATTTAGATAAGGGGTATCTCAGGGCGGAGGAGCAGGATTATGATATCAATAAGTGGTTTGAACGACTGGAACCTCATATGAGAGGAACCGTGGATGTCATGGCTCTGGATAAAAACCAAAACATAGCCACAGGGGTAACGACAAGCGGAACCTATCTGAAGCTTCCGGGAAGAGTAGGGGACAGCCCCATCATAGGCGCAGGGAATTACTGTGATAACCGGTATGGTGCTGCTTGCTGTACAGGCACAGGTGAACTGGCTATAAGAAACGGTTCAGCGAGAGCTGTTGTTGTGTACATGAAGACGGGTATGAGTCCAACTGAGGCATGTGAGGAGTCCATGAAAGAGATCCAAGAGATTGTTGAGAAGCCGAGTATGAATGTAATCGCGTTCAATTCACTGGGTGAGACAGGTGGAGCCTCAACGCACAGAGAGATACCCTATTACTACATGGATATAGACTCTCAGAAGGTCGAGACCCGGAAAGGCTCATGGGTAAAGAAATAACTCTTCTTTTTCAGTTACAGTTAAAAGAGAGACCCGCGTTAACAGCGGCACCCATGAGGAATGCCTATGTTACGGAGAATACGTCGCAGCCCCCAGATTCTATACCTTGGGTTAGCGACAGCTCTGCGTGGACTACGCGATAACATCAGATACGTTGTTTGGCAACCCTTCGCACTCAGCCTCGGTTTATCAGTAAAAGACATAGGCGCACTAGAGAGCCTCATGGAGCTATCAAGGATAATATTCCAACCAATAATTGGCGCAGCAAGCGATGTCTACGGTAGAAAACCATTTCTGATCTTAAGAGACCTCTTAGTGGTCAGTGCTGGTGTATTCTTCATCTTCGCCAAGTCGTGGCTATACGCTACTTTGGGAATGATTCTAGTTGGTTTCGGGTACAGCATCATACCGGTCTGGACAAGTATAGTAGCTGAGTCAGCTGAGGAAGGACAGATTGGCTGGCTCTATGGGATACTTGGCAGCGTCTACATGACGTGTGGATTGATTGGCACTATCTCAGCGGGTTGGTTAGCTGATAATATTGGCTATAGGATGGTTTTCATAGTGTTTGTAGCCGCAAGCACGTTATCACTTATAGTTACTACTCTAAAGATCGAGGAAACACATACACCATCAAAACGCGAGTTTGGTGTAGGTAAAGCCTTATCGAGTATGCTGGACAGTTTCAGACCCCCAAGATACCTCTGGGGCTACTACATCGCCATGAGTTTAGATTTACTCGCATTTAGTATAGGGTGGAGACTCATCAACGGATTACTTGTTGACTCATTTGGGTTTACGGCTGGACAGATCGCGATAATATCAGCCTTCCAGACTGGAACCATGGCTGTTTCACAGATGTTCATAGGAAGCAGAGTAGACCGATACGGTTACCGAGTCTATTTGACAGTCAGCCAGATAATCTCAGGTATACTGATAGTGGCTTTGATACTCAAGCCAACGTATCTCGTTGCAATAGCATCAAATGTACTCATGGGGTTCAGCGCAGCTCTCTGGTCACCAGCCGAACAGGCATGGGTAGCAAAAAACGTAGACCCCTCTGAGAGAGCCAAATCAATAGGTGGTTACAGTACATTCAGGGGATTAGTAGCGTTACCCGGGCCATTTATTGGTGGAATAATCTATGACCGATATGGGTACAATGCCCCGATGCTAGTAAACC